>JAIRSA010000118.1 GCA_031255695.1 Eubacteriales Family XIII. Incertae Sedis bacterium
GCCCTCCGGCCTGCCGCTATTCTACCGCTTCCTTCATGTTCTTCACGATCAGCCTAGGCGGCAGCCATTTGAGCACCATCTCCGCCATCGCCGCGCTGTCTATAGGCTTGGACAGAAAATCATTGAAGCCGTTCGCCAGGAACATTTCTACAGCGCCGCTGGCCGCATTGGCGGTAAGCGCCACTATCGGCACCCTGGCGGCATCCTCCCCCAGGGCCCGTATCTTCTCCACAGTCTCCACCCCGTCCATGCCAGGCATCATGTGATCCATAAATATGATGTCATAGCATTTCTGCGACACCAGTTCGATGGCCTTCTGGCCGCTTTCGGCCAGCTCCGCCCGTATTGAGAAATTGCCCAGTATGAATTCAGCTATCTGAAGGTTTATGGCAATATCGTCCACCAGCAGGATCCGCGCGTCCGGCGCCGAAAACCCCGCAGACAGTATGTCTATGTCGTGCGCCTTCTTCTCGCCGCCCGATTCCAGCGGCAGCCTTATCGTGAATGTGGAGCCCCTCCCGAAATTGCTTTCCACCTCGATCGTCCCACGCATCATTTCGCATAGCCTGCGCGTGATGGCGAGGCCCAGGCCGGTGCCGGGGAGATTCTTGTTGCGCACCAGATCAAGCTGCTCGAACGGGACAAACAGGCGCTGCATGGCTTCGCGCTTGATGCCGATGCCCGTGTCCTTGACCGAAAAGCACACAAGATTGTCGTCGTCGCGGTAGGCTTCAAAAGAGACCTTGCCGCGCTCCGTGTATTTCAGCGCATTGTTCAGGACATTGACGATGATCTGCCGTATGCGCCTGTCGTCGCCTATCACGACATCCGGCACGCCGTCGCGGCAATCGAACGCGAATTCTATGCCCTTGTGGCTGAACAGCGGGGAGAACATCGACTGGATATGCCCCAGCAGATCAGTGAGGTTGAAATAGCTCGTTATCAGCTCCAGCTTCCCCGCCTCTATCCGCGAGAAGTCGAGTATGTCGTTTATCAGGCCCAGCAGTACATGGGACGAGTTTTCGATACCGCAGAGATAGCCATGCTGGGCGTCGTTCAGCTCGGTGACTTTAAGCATGTGGGCAAGCCCGATTATGGCATTCATCGGCGTGCGTATCTCATGCGACATGGTTGCAAGGAAGTCGGATTTGGCCTCGCCGGCCTTCGCCGCGTCCTGCTTCGCGGCCAGCAGTTCGGTCACGTCGCTGAAATAAGCCATCGCGCCGTCAAAGCCCCCGTCCCCATCGAACATCGGGCTTATGGTAATGGAATAGTTGCGCGCCTTTGCGCTGAGCCCGAAATCAATTACCGCTTTCATTCCCTTCGGCTGCCCGTCATCAGGCAGATGCTCGAATATGTCGCTGAAATGCGACAGGAAAGCGGTGTCCGTGTACGGCGCGAAGAATTCGGCATAAGTATGCCGGCATATAGCGCCGGCATCGGTGCGGCACAGATTTATGAGCGCGTCTGTGCAATAGGCTACCCGCCCGCCCTTGTCGAGCAAGATGATTATCTCGGGGCAGTTGCGCAGCAACAGGCGCAAATATTTTTCGGTATGAGGCGCGGGGGGCGCAGTGCCGCCCGCAGCCCCTAATTCGCTTTTAAGCCGTTCTATCTCGCTGTTGGCCCTGGATAGCTCGGACTGCAAAACTTCGATTTGATTGATCCCCTGATCATAAAGCATAACTTGATCCACCCGCCTAAGCTGCAATGCGCGCCCTAGACCCAGCGAAAACCGCGCATATTAAAAAGCTTTGCCATTTACTGACAACTTTCGATGCCGTTGGATATCCCCAGTTGCGTAGCGTTAGAAGCATTGCCGCCACAATACAAGCGATACCCGATTATTAGAATCTAAGTCGCAACAATATTATACAATTCGTAAAGTATAAAGACAAGACAATTTTAATATTTTCCCCAAATCAATGCTTTACAAATCGCCTGACATAAAGTATACTGATAAAGGTGCCGGAATAAAGGCGCCGGAAGTCGGGGGCATAGCTCAGTTGGTTAGAGCGCTTGCGTCACAAGCAAGAGGCCACTGGTTCGAATCCAGTTGTCCCCACCACTACATTTTTCCAGGGCATATTTCCGGGAGCGCAGGCCGCGCCGGGCTGCAGCCCGTCCATGCATGTGCGCGGCAAACGGCAATGCGGGGGCATAGCTCAGTTGGTTAGAGCGCTTGCTCGACAAGCAAGAGGCCACTGGTTCGAATCCAGTTGTCCCCACCACATCAAGCCCGTTGGGATGACAGTCCCAGCGGTTTTTGTTTGCGCTGCCGATGCATGGCGCCCCCTTGCCGTGCCGCAGCCAGTTGTGTCCATCAGTGCGTGGGTGGGGCGGCGGCTGCGCCGCAGCGGGCCGGCTGCCTGCCAGGGCTGTGATGCGGGGGATTCCACAATATTCCAGATATATATTAGGGTACTTGTCTTTACAGGTTAAATGAGGTATAATAGCCAGAGGGCGGCTATTATACATTTAAAGCCCTCCGCTTCGCGGAGATGGCAGATTGTGTCATAGCGCTGCGCGCGACACAATGGCCAGAGGGCGGCTATTATACATGTAAAGCCCTCGCTTAAAGCCCTCCGCTTCGGCTCCGCTGTGCGGAGGCGCAACGGCTAAAACAAACGTAGGAAGAGGTTACAGGATGCGCAAGCTTGCCTTGATGATCATGGCTTTATCGGTGGCACTAGGGGCGGCGACCGGCTGCAGCGCCCCGAAGGGCGAAGATGTGGCCGCAGAGTTCGACGGCCTCCTACAGGCTGAAGCCACAGCGGAAAACGTGGCGGCGGCCAACGACTTTTTGATGGCCAATCTGTCCAAGCTCGATCACGACCAGGCTGCGGAGCTGCTGCTCGCGCTTGAGGAATACGCGCTGAGCTACGATAATGAGTCCGTGGACTATCTTGAGCTGCTGGGCAGCTATGAGGGCGAAATCCCCGATTACCTGGCCGAACTGTTCCGGTTCAAGCATATCGAGCGGCTTACGCCGATAATATCCGGCGCGGCCCTGCAGGTGAGCTGGCCGGAGCTTATCGCGCGTACGGACGCGATAGAGGGATACATAGAGAAGTACAGGGATGTCGCGCTTGTCAAGGATGATGCGCTGTGGCTGTACCGCCGCCACTTGAACGCAGTGCTGACGGGCGCCAGCAACTCGCCGATATTTGATTATACAACACACCACTTCTCCGACGAGGCCCGGGCCGCCTACGACGCTTACGTAGAGCGCCGGCCAGACACCGTGCTGACTGGCGTGATCCTCGAATACGGCACCTATCTGGACGAGCTTGGCTACGAGTTCCTGTATGCGGGCGACGATTCGGCGGGCTTCTTCGATATATGCAGCCGTTTTGTGTCAGAAGCCGAAAAACGGGTATATCAAAACACTTCGGAATAGAGCGGCCGCGCCGCTGGCAGCGAAGGCAGCCAGCATCAGCGGTCATCAGCGGCCAAACAGCGCTTGGCAGCGCCCGGCCTCAGCGGCCGCGCCGCTGGCAGCGAAGGCAGCCAGCATCAGCGGTCATCAGCGGCCACACAGCGCTTGGCAGCGCCCGGCCTCAGCGGCCGCGCCGCTGGCAGCGCCCGGCCTCAGCGTCGGCAGCGAAGGCAGCGGGCTAAGGGGCTGCTGCGGAAGGACAGGGTATGGGCATTATCGAGATAGAGGATCTCGTATTTGAATACAAGAAGGACGAAGAGGATTCCGTACGCGCCATCGACGGCGTCAGCATCGATATCGAGGCAGGCAGCTTCACGGCCATCATCGGCAGGAACGGCTCAGGCAAGTCCACGCTGGCGAAAAACATCAACGCCTTGCTGCTGCCGGACGGGGGCGCCGTGTACGTCGACGGCTTCGACACCCGCGACGAAGAGGGGCTTTGGGAAGTGCGCCAGAGGGCCGGCATGGTATTCCAGAACCCCGACAACCAACTGGTGGCGGCCATAGTCGAGGACGACGTGGCCTTCGGGCCGGAGAACCTGGGCATACCGTCAGAGAGCATTGACGAGAGGGTGCGCGGCGCGCTGATGGCCGTGGACATGTACGAGTACCGGAAAAAGGCGCCGCATATGCTGTCCGGGGGACAGAAGCAGAGGGTGGCGATAGCAGGCGTCGTGGCAATGCGCCCGAAATGCATAGTCTTTGACGAGCCGACGGCCATGCTCGACCCGCACGGCCGCAGCGAGGTCATGGAGATAATGAAGCGCCTCCACGCCGACGGCATAACAGTCGTCCTGATCACGCATTTCATGGAAGAAGCGGCGGACGCCGACAGGATAATCATCATGAACGAGGGCCGGGTCGAGATGGACGGCCCCCCTGCGGAGGTCTTCCGGCAGGCCGACAGGATACGGGCCCTGGATCTCTCCGTGCCAATAGCGGTGGAACTCGCCGAACGCCTCAGGCGGCGCGGCAGGGACATACCCGCCGGGATTATCAAAATGGAAGAAATGGTTGAATACCTATGTCAATAGTCGTAAAGGATCTTGTGCACACCTACGGGGCGGGCACGCCCTACGAATCGCTTGCACTGGATAAAGTCAATATGGAAGTGGCCGACGGCGAGTTCGCCGGGCTTATAGGGCATACAGGCTCCGGGAAATCGACGCTGGTGCAGCATCTGAACGGCATACTGAAGCCCGATTCCGGCCAGATATTCATCGGGGATGTCGACATCACGGCCAAAGGCGTGAAACTCACGGAGATCCGCAGGAAGATCGGCCTGCTCTTCCAGTACCCAGAATACCAGCTTTTCGAGGAAACCGTCTACAAGGACGTCGCGTTCGGCCCGCTGAACCTAGGCATAAGCGAGGAAGAGGCTGAACAGCGGGTGCGGGACGCGCTCAGCACAGTAGGGCTGGATTTCGGGAAATTCGCGGAGCGCTCGCCCTTCGAGCTTTCCGGCGGGCAGAAGAGGAAGGCGGCTATTGCAGGGGTCATAGCGATGAAGCCGGAGGTGCTGATACTGGACGAGCCGACAGCGGGCCTGGATCCCAAGTCGCAGGCGGATATCTTCGATATGATGGCCAGGATCAGGGCGGAGGAAAGGATCATCCTGATACTCATCTCGCATAACATGGGCGACGTCGCGCGCGTGTGCGACAAGGTCTTTGTCATGGAGAATGGGAGGATCGTGCTCGAAGGCCCCCCCAGCGAGGTGTTTTCCCAAGGGGAGCTGCTCAAATCCAAGGGCCTGGGCCTGCCCCCGGCCGCAGAGATGATACACATGATGCGCGAGAGCGGAGCCGAGCTTCCGGAAACGCCGCTGACCGTCGACGCCGCAGTCGATATCATAGACGAATATTTATTGAAGAAGCATGACAGGAGCCTTGCGCATTGATAAGGGATATAACGATAGGGCAGTACTACCCAGGCGAATCCTGGGTCCACAAGCTGGATCCGAGGCTTAAAATAATAGTGACGCTGGTCTTCATAGTGGCGCTCTTCCTTGTGAAGGACTTTGTGGGCTACATCGTAGCCGTCGCTGCGCTGGGGATCGTCATAGGCGTGTCCAAAGTGCCGCTGCGCTTCATGCTGCGGGGGCTGAAAGCCATATTCATCATTATCATATTCACATTCGTGCTGAATATGTTCATGACGGGCGGGACGGAGATGATCAGGCTGGGGCCGATCGCCATCACCTACGAGGGGCTGTATAGGGCCTTTTTCATGGGGCTGAGGCTTGTCCTCCTGATAATAGGCTCGTCGCTGCTCACGCTCACCACGAAGCCGGTCAAGCTGACGGATGGCATGGAGAGCCTGCTGGGGCCCTTCAAGGCCATAGGGCTGCCGGCCCACGAGCTTGCGATGATGATGACCATCGCGCTGAGGTTCATACCCACCCTGCTCGAAGAGACAGACAAGATCATGAAGGCCCAGATGGCGCGCGGCGCGGACTTCGAGAGCGGGAGCGTGTTCAGGCGCGCGAAGAACATGATACCGATACTCGTGCCGCTTTTCGTCAGCGCATTCAGGATAGCGCAGGATCTGGCAATGGCAATGGAGGCCCGCTGCTACCGCGGTGGCGAGGGCAGGACGAAACTGCACGAGCTCAAGTTCAAGAAGCGGGATCTGGCGGCGGCGCTGCTCACCTGCCTGTTCCTGGCCCTGATAATACAGGAGCAGAACATAATGGCGGCACTGATGCCCACGCTGGCGTCGCTGGCGTCAAACCTCGCCGGGGCGCTATAGATGCCTTTGGCAGGCGTCATTGCATAGGCGTGTGTATGTCAATGTCAATGTGGATGTGGAAGCCAATGCAATAAGCCATTTACATAATGGGATTATAGATGCTTCCGCCAGACCTTTTGAATGGACGTGTTGATGCTAATGTGAATGCTGATGTTGATGTGAATGTAATGCCAATGCCAATGTCAATGTAATAAGCTATTTCCGTAGTGGGATTTTGTGGCGGCCGGGAGGCCGCGAGGGCGGCGAATATGGAATACAATAAAGACTATCATACCATAAGCGGATCCAGGCTCAAATTCTCGAAGAAACCATCCAAAGTACGCTTTGCGGCGCACGCGGCAATGATAGCGGCGGTTTATGTCGCAGTGACCTACCTCATAGCGCCGCTCGGCTTCGGGCCGGTGCAGGCGCGGGTTGCCGAAGCCTTGACGGTACTGCCGTATTTCACACCGGCGGCCGTGCCGGGGCTTTTCGTCGGTTGCCTGATCTCCAACATGATCAGCCCATATGGCCTGGTCGATCTGATCTGCGGCAGCCTAGCCACGTTGATCGCGGCCATCTGCTCCTATGGGCTGAGGCGGTGGAAGTGGCTTGTGCCGCTGCCGCCGATAATCGTGAACGCCCTGATCATCGGGCCGATGCTGGCATACCTCACAGGAGAGCACGGGATGTTCTGGTGGTTCGTGCTGTCTGTGGGCATTGGGCAGGTGGGGTCCTGCTATGGGCTGGGCTGCCTGGTCATAATCACGCTTGAGAAGTATGACTGGATATTCGAGTAGCGATGCCAGCCAAGCACGGCCATGGCAAAGCATCGCTGATTGATGTATGATAAAAGACAGTAAATGATGACAGCGGGCTGAAACAGATTGCAACTGACAGCAAGGGACAGCAACGGACGGTATAAAAAGGCATTATGAGGCAAAGGAAACCGAAAAATCTGCAAGAAAGGCTGGACGCCTATAAGCATCTGCTTGTCAAGGCGCCCGAACAGCACAAAGGGGAATGGCGGGCGATGTTCCGGGAACGCGCAGCCCAGCGCCAAAACGCTGGCAATGCCGGCAATGCTGAGGCGGGCGCGGGCACCCTGCCGCAGGCCACCTTGGGCGCGGGCACCTTGCCGCAGGCCACCTTGGGCGTGGGGGCCATGCCTAGGGCTGCCCTAGCTACAAGCACCCTGCCGCCAGCGACCCTGGACGTGGAGGCCATGCCGCCGGCCGCCCCTGAGGCCGAGCTTTACCTGGAGATCGGGGCGGGCAAAGGGCGCTTCCTGACAGCGAAGGCCGCAGCGGCGCCAGACAGCCTGTTCCTAGGCATCGAAGGGCGGGACGGCATAGTGCTGCGGGCCCTCGAAAAGGCGGGCGCCATGGGCGGCGCCAACATCCTATTCTCGCGGCATCTCGTGAGATCCGCGCTGGACATATTCGCCCATGGGGAGATCGACGGCCTTTACCTCAATTTCTCCGATCCCTGGCCGAAGCCCAGGCATGAGGCGATGCGCCTCACAGCCGCCGCACGCTTGGATGAGTACAAAAAAATACTGAAACCAGGCGGGTTTATCGAATTCAAGACCGATAACAAGGATTTTTTTGAATTCACATATAGAAAAATGATCGAAGTGCAGGGCTATGAACTTGCCGAGGTCTCCACATCCCTTCAAAAATCCGGGCTGCCGGCCCGCCTCGTCCTTACGGAGTATGAAGAGCGGTTCATACGATGGGAACGTGATATTTATTTCATTTGCGCAATAATATCTGAATAATTGTGACGCAATCCACTTGCCGGATAATATAAACAACAATTCAAGCTTCAAAAACTTCACGATTCGTCAAAAAAACAAAAATAGGTATGCGGCACAGCAAAAGAATACAACAAAACATCGGTTTTGTCCAAATATTTTAAAATCACACAAAATAATTTAATTGTCACTTGACTTTTTGTGAAACTAAGCTGTATAATCTACTTAATAGAAAGTGTGCGAGTGTGAAGAGCATTTTGACCTGAAATTAAAGAGGACAGTTTAGCGATGAGTTCTAAGTATAGCAATAAAGTCGCCGCAGCAGCAATAGCTATTGTGGCCACGGGAATGGCACTAGCGCAATTGCCGACGGCAATAGTGTTTGCGTCTGACCGTCTATACGACGCCGATTTGGAAATCGAACAGTTCTATGACAATGAGGGGAAACTCGAATATACGTCTATAGATGGGATCATACGCGAACTGGATCTGCTTTCGGCCGCAGACCCGGAGACATTGGCGCTCTCCATGCCGGCAGTGACGGCGGAGAATGCCACTTTTGTGATCGAAGAGCCGGAAGTGCCGCTGTATGGGCCGGCCCATTTAGGCGAATGGGCGCTGGCAAACCTGATCGTAGCGATCATAAGCCTCACGGCCTCGATGATAGCCGCCATCACGATCATGGTGGGGCGCACGGGGAAGAAGCGGGGCCTTAGTGTCATGCGGCTGAGGCTGAGGGCTGTGGGGATCGCCGTCGGCGTCCTCGTGCCGCCGGTCTTCTTCGTTCTGGAGGACATACGCGAAGTGATGCAGATATTCAACGGGAATACCCTGCTTATGGCGGCGCTGCTCGCGGCGCAGATGGCATTCATCAGGTATAGCTTCCGCGATTGGGCGGATGAAGAGGCAGACGCCGGCCACTCCGTAGGCCGCTCCTTATAGCTCCCGCGATTGGGCGTATGAAGGCGATAATACTGTTCTCCGCTAGATTGATATTGGTTTAATGCAAGGCCGGCTGCAAGCCCACATAGGGGCATGGCAGCCGGCCTTTTTATGCGCCATGCGCTTGCTCGCCTGGGCTTAGCGTTCCGTCCAGCAGCGGCCGGACGCGTCGCTGGGCATGCGCCAGTCGCCGCGCGGCGAAAGGCTCACCGTGCCGACCTTGGGGCCGTTAGGCACACAGTCGCGTTTGAACTGCTGCGAGAAGAACCTTGTATAGAAGACATGGAGCCACTTGTCGGTCTCCTCTTTCGGATAGTCGCCGGAAAATGTGGCCGCCGCGATATGCGAAAGCTTGTCGGGCCGCATCCCGAAACGCAGCGTGTAGTACAGGTAAAAATCGTGCAGCACGTAAGGGCCGATCGCCTCCTCGGTCTTCTGCATGATCTCGCCGTCCTTGCCGGGGGGCAGGAGTTCCGGCGAAATGGGCGTTTCGAGTATGCCCGCCAGCGTTTCCCTGAGTGCCGCGTTGTCGCTGCTGAAAGCGATGTCCTCGGCGGCCCCAGAGAGTTTCCAGTCCATTACCCACTGTATGACGAAGCGGATCAGGGTTTTGGGGATGCTCGCGTTTACGCCGTACATGGACATGTGGTCGCCGTTGTACGTGCACCATCCCAGCGCCGCCTCCGAGAGGTCGCCCGTGCCTACCACGAGCCCGTTTTCACGGTTTGCGATATCCATCAGTATCTGGGTGCGTTCCCTGGCCTGCGCGTTCTCATAGGTGCGGTCGTGCACGCTGGGGTCATGCCCGATGTCGCGGAAATGCAGGGTCACTGCGTCGCCGATGGGTATTTCCCTGGCATCCGCGCCCAGGAGGCGCATGAGGGACAGGGCATGCGTGAGGGTGGGGCGCGTGGTGCCGAAGCCGGGCATGGTCACAGCGATCAGATCCAGCCGCGGCCGCCCCAGCAGCTTCAGCGCATTGGCGCAGGCCAGCAGGGCGAGCGTCGAATCCAGCCCCCCTGACACGCCGACGACGGCCTTGCGGGCGCCGGTGCGCTCAAGCCGTTCGGCGAGGCCGGCCGACTGTATGCTGAATATCTCGTCGCAGCGCTCGTTGACGGCCCCGGTGTCCGACGGGACGAAGGGGGTCTTGTGGTAGCTGCGCATGAGCGCGTCGCCGGCAGCAAGCGTGCGCAAGGGCTTCACAGGCACCCGCGTATAGCTTGCGGCGCCGGAAAGCAGGCTGGCGCAGTCGGACATGGGGTGCGCCTGGGCCCGCTCGAACAGGAGCCTTTCGTAATCGATGTCGCCGAAGGTGATCACGCTCTCGCGCGAGAACAGCGGGCTTTCGGCCAGCAGGATACCGTTCTCGGCGATCATGCCATGGCCGCCGAACACGAGATCGGCCGTGGATTCCCCGACGCCGGATGAGCAGTACACATAGCCGCATATGCTCGACGCGCTTGACTGGAGCACGAGCCTGCGCCTGTAGTCAGGCTTGCCCACGCCCTCATTGCTCGCCGACGGGTTGAATATGAGGGTGGCGCCGCTGACGGCCATCAAGGCCCCCGGCGTGACGGGCGCCCATAGATCCTCGCAAAGCTCTATGCCGAAGGCGATGCCGGATTCCGCATCGCTGAATATGATATTGCCGAAAGGGATCGCCGACCCCATGAAGTCTATGGTGCGGGCGGGCTCGTCGAAACGCCCGCCGGGCGCGAACCAGCGCGCCTCATAGAACTCCTTCGAGTTGGGCAGGAAGCGTTTGGGCACCGCCCCGATCACGGCGCCGCCTTGCAGGAACAGCGCGCAGTTGTACAGCCGCCCGTCAAGGCGCAGATAGGCCCCCAGGACTATCCCGGATTCAATATGCGCGGTTTCCTTCATTATAAAGGCCAGGGCGTCAAGCTGGCTTCTGTAGAGCTGCTCCTGGAAGAAGAGATCGCCGCAGGAATAGCCGCTTATGCACAGCTCCGGCAGCAGGATGAGCCCCGCCTTCTTCTCGGCCGCCGCCTTGACGCAGCTGGCTATCTCACGTGAATTCCATTGAGGATCGGCAAGCCTGAGCCTCGGCGAGATCGTCGCCGCCCTCAGCATGCCAAGCTTGTTTTCAGACATACCCGTATAACTCCATTCTATACCGATAAGCGCCTATCCCCAGTTGGAAGGTGCCATTCGATAATAATTATACCGCACTCCACCAAGGAACTCAATTTTTTTGTCCGAATTATTTCGGCGGGCGGCGGTATGGGATGGCAAAATGGAAACTTTAGCGCAAGCCCCACGGCGGGATGGGACGGGAATGGTCAGTTGCAAAGGTAAGTGCGGCCCTTGGGGACGGGATGGGAATGTGGGAATATTTGGAAACAATATTGACAGGGCCACTAAAGGGGGATATACTGTATTGGACAGTATATCCGGGAAATCCGGAAAAGGAGAGCGGCCAGGCGGCCGCAATGGAGGAAATATATGAAGCAGTTTTATGCGGCCTATCTGAAAACCAATGAAGAGATCACGGATTTTTTTGCGGTCAAGATGATTGCCGTAAAGCTAGGCTCAAACAGGAAGCAGTACCTCGATCTGCTACTGGGGGACAACTCTGGGGAGATTACAGCCAAGAAGTGGGACGTGCCCGATTCGGAGCTGCCCGCGCTGAACGCTATAAACGAAGGGGACATAGTCAAGCTGAAGGCCACGGTCACGGAGTGGAACGGGCTGAGGCAGCTGAGGGTGGCGCGGCTGCGTAAGGCGGTCCCGCAGGACGGCGTGGACAGGCGCGACTTCATAAAAGCGGCGCCGGAAGAGCCGGAATCCATGTACGGATATATCATGGAAGCGGCGCTGGAGATAGAGGACGGGGATCTGAGGGGGATGGCCGTGCGGATGCTGGAAGACAACCGCGAAAGGCTCATGTACTACCCTGCCGCCGCCAAGAACCACCACGCCGAGATGGGCGGGCTGCTCTACCACATGAAGCGCATGCTCATGATGGGCAGGCAGCATTGCGAGGTCTACGGCAACCTGAACAGATCGCTGGTATTGGCGGGCGTCATCGCGCATGACATCGCCAAGCTGGACGAGATGATATCCGACAGCGACGGCGTTGTGTCGTCCTATTCATTCGAAGGGCAGCTGCTGGGGCATATCGTCCAGGGGATCAAGGCCGTCGATCGGCTGGCGGGGGAACTGGGCGTGCCGCACGAGAAAGCGATAATGCTGGAGCACATGATCCTGTCGCATCATTATGAGCCGGATTTCGGCAGCCCCAAGAAGCCGCTCTTCCCAGAGGCGGAATTGCTGCATTACCTGGATATTGTCGATGCGCGTATGTATGATATGGAAGAGGCCCTCAAGGGGGTGGACAAAGGCGGATTCTCCGAAAAGGTCAGGACGCTGGACTTTAGGAAATTATACAAACCTGAGACTTTATAAATATGGAAGAGAAAACCTGCACGCTTACAGACATTATCTACCATAACGATGAAAACAGCTTCACCGTCGGCGTTTTCCAGGAGGCCGGCGGCAGTTTCACGGGGACGGGCTATATCCCAGGCGCCGCAAGGGGCCGCAGGTTCCGGCTCACAGGCGTGTGGAAGGAGCACGGCACATACGGCAGGCAGTTCTCGTTTTCGGGATACAGCGAGGAAATGCCAGACACAAACGAGGCCATAGAGCTTTTCCTCGCCTCCGGGGCGATAAAGGGCATAGGCGGGAAGACCGCGCAGCTCATAGTAAGCGCTTTCGGCGGCGACACGCTGAGGATAATGGGCGAAGAGCCGCAGCGGCTCACGGAGATCAGCGGGATCGGCCCCAAGAAAGCCGCCATGATAAGCGGATCATTCCGGGAGCATAGGGATCTGGCGGAGGTCACGCTGTATTTCCAGCAGTTCGGCATCTCCGCGAAGGCGGCGATGAAACTTTTCCGGGTCTACGGCGACGCCACGATAGCCGCCGTGAACGAGAACCCGTACCAGCTGATCGACGACGTGTTCGGCATCGGCTTCAAATCGGCCGACCGCATAGCGCTCCGCATGGGGCTGGACATGAACAGCAAGCACCGGATAAAGAGCGGCGTGAAGTACCTGCTATGGCAGCATGTAGGCGACGGCAATACATTCGTGCCGCACAGCGGGCTGCTGGAGCATGCCGCCATCCTGCTGGACGTGGCAATGGAGGACATTGAGGACAGCATACTGGAGATGGTGTTCGAGGGCGAGGTGAGGCTTGAGGCGCTTGACGGCAGGAATGTGGTGTTCCTGGAGCCGTACTACATGGCCGAGCAGAATGTCTGCAAGAACCTGATGCGGCTCGAAAGGGCGGCGCTCATGCCGATACAGGCGGATGTGGAAGACCTCATATCGATGTCGGAGCGCGAATCGGGCGTCGCCCTGTCGGAGAACCAGAAGTACGCGGTGCGCGAGTCCCTGAACAATGGGGTCTTCGTGATCACGGGCGGCCCGGGGACGGGCAAGACGACCATCATAAGCACGATAATCAGCATATTCAAGACGGCGGGGCTCAATACGGGCGTAGCGGCGCCTACAGGGCGGGCCGCGAAGCGGATAAGCGAGACCACCGGGCACGAGGCCTCCACGATACACCGGATGCTGGAATACTATTATTCGGAAAGCGACGAATCCATGAGGTTCAGGCGGACCGAAGAGAACCCGCTTGAGTACGGCGCGGTGATAGTGGACGAAGCCTCGATGATAGATATAATGTTAATGAATGGGCTGCTGAGGGCCATCCCTTCCGGGACGCGCCTGATCGTCGTCGGCGACGCGGATCAGCTCCCGCCCGTGGGCGCGGGGAATGTGCTGCGTGACATGCTCGACAGCGAGGCCATCAGCTCGGTGAGGCTTGACGAGATCTTCCGCCAGGCCAAGGAGAGCATGATAGTCGTGAATGCCCACTGCATCAACAAGGGGGAGTACCCTGAGCTGAACAGGCAGGGGCGCGACTTTTTCCTGCTCACCAGGAAGGGCGAGCGCAACATAGCCGATACGCTGACGGAGCTTTGCGTATCCAGGCTGCCGAAATACTACGACGACTGCGACATGCTGAGGGACTTGCAGGTGCTTACGCCCGTGAGGAAGGGCGCGCTCGGATGCATAAGCCTGAATGCCGGGCTGCAGGCCGCGCTGAACCCGCCGTCGGATAAGCTGGCGGAGAAGGCGTTCGGCGACAAGCTCTTCCGCGTCGGCGACAAGGTGATGCAGATAAAGAACAATTATCAGCTGCAATGGCGCCGCGCCTTTATAGGCGAAGGGCAGGGAGGCTACACGGGCGGAGGCGGCGGCCGCGCGGATCAAACGGGCTGCGGGGGCGAAGGCCGGGCGGCCCACTCAGGCAGAGGCGCTTTCCCGGACAGCTGGGACGACGATGATATCGGCGGGGAGGGCGTGTTTAACGGCGACGTGGGCTTCATCCGTGGGATCGACCTTGAAAACGGGACCATCACCGTCGTCTTCGACGAAAGCCGCTTTGTCGAGTACGACTTCTCGCAGTCGGACGAATTGGAACTGGCGTATGCCATCACGGTGCACAAGAGCCAGGGCAGCGAGTTCCAGCTTGTCCTGATGCCCATATCCGCATTCCCGCCCATGCTGGCGACGCGCAACCTGCTGTATACGGCGGTGACGCGCGGCAAGAAGGCCGTGATACTCGTGGGTTCGGAGCATTGGCTGCGGGCAATGGTCGACAACGACCATATAAAGGAACGCTACTCAGGCCTTTGCCCGCGCCTGCGGGCATTCCTGCAAAGCGCGGAAGGCGGTGAAAGCGGTGAAGGCTTTGGATGGGCATAAGGGCAGGCTGGCCGGCGCTGCAGGCGGCGCTTCGCCTGGCATGGCGGCGTCCGGGGCGGGCGGCAGACAGGGCGCGGGCGGGCTGGCCGGCGCTGCGGCGCAGGGGGCCATCGGCGGTTTTGCGGCCGCATTGGCCCAAAAGGCCATAGATCTGATGTTCCCTCCGTCGATATACTGCATATCGTGCGGGAACCTCATCGACGCGACGCGCCCATACTCGCTTTGCGATGCGTGCGTGCGCGAATTCAAGTGGGCAGTGGGCAGGACGTGCGAAAAATGCGGCAGGATCCTCGGCGACGGCGACGCCGGCACTCTGTGCGGCGCCTGCGCCAACAGCAGCCACGTGTACGAAAAGGGCTATGCCTGTCTGGAATACGGAAGCTGCCGGGAAGTGATCCACGGTTTCAAATACAGGGGGCGGGCGTATTACGCGGAAAGCATCGCGCAGATCATGCACGATAGGATGCTTGCCGCCGAAAGGGATTTCGACATAATACTGCCCACGCCGATGTACAAGCCGAAAGAGCGCAAGCGCGGCTATAACCAAGCCGATCTTGCAGGCAGGATCTTTGCCGGGAAAATGGGGGTCAGCTACGATGCGCGGCTGCTGAAGAGGATCCGGAATACCGGGCCGATGAGCGGCCTAGGCGGCGAGGCCAGGGAGGAGAACATAAAGGGCGCGTTCGTGGTGGAGCGCGGCAGGGAGGGCGCGATCAGGGGGAAGCGCCTGCTGATAGTCGATGACATATACACGACGGGGAGCACGATGGACGCGTGCGCGAAGGCGCTCCTGGACGCGGGCGCAGGCTCTGTGTGCTTCATAGTGCTTGCCGCCGGCGCGGCGGGGGCAAGCTAGCCCGGGGGCAAGCTAGCCGGGGCGCCCCGGCGTTTTGGCGGGCCGGCCCCGCAAGAGACGCGGCCTGCGCCCGCAATAGGCGGGCAGGGCGAATAGCTGATCGAATCCTGTGTCTGTCCGGGTCTGTGGTTGAAAGTCCAAGCCAGCTGCGGGCAAAAGGACCCACGTAAACTGGACCGCAAGGCGGCAGTGATCATGGCGCAGTTTAGATGTAAGTCCTCCGGCAAAAGCCGGTAGGCGAGTGTGGGGGCAAAGACCAGGTCAGCCGGACAGGCAGAGGGTTTGATGCAGAGAGTTATATTATTGGGTGGATGCTATGCCGAAGGTATTGATTGTGGATGACGACCCGCATATCCGCGAGCTTGTGCGGATATTGCTCAGGAACAGCGGGTTTGAGGTGGCGGAGGCCGTTGACGGGCGTGACGCGCTGGCGAAAATGGACGAGAGCGTCGCGCTCGCGATAGTCGATGTCATGATGCCAAACAAAGATGGCTATGAGTTAACAGGCACGCTGCGCAAATACTACGAAAACGTCCCGGTGCTGATGCTGACCGCCAAGTCCGACTTGCCAAGCAAGGCCAAGGGTTTCGAACTGGGCGCAGACGACTACCTCACGAAACCCTTCGAGGGCGACGAATTGATCATGCGCGTCAAGGCCCTTTTGCGGCGCTACAGGATCGAGGCCTCGCAGTCCGTGACGGCCGGGCGGCTCGTGATCGACAGGGGCAGCTACTCCGTCAGGCTGGACGGCGCGAGCGAGGACATCCCCATGAAGGAATTCGAATTGCTGTACAAA
>JAIRSA010000212.1 GCA_031255695.1 Eubacteriales Family XIII. Incertae Sedis bacterium
ATCAGATCCTGGTCCCATGTCTGGGACAGGCCGAGGGAGTTCGGGAAGACGGTGGCCCGGCCGCTCCAGGCCACGCCGTGCAGGCCTTCGCCGCCGCCGCCCCTGCCGCCGTTGACGCCTAGCCTGGGGATGTTGGTGTTGCCGTTGAACTTCTCTTCGAGGGTCATGCGGGAGATGAGATCGTTCATCCTGTCTCCGGCATCAACATTGTGGTCCCTGAACGGGAAGTCCGCCCGCGTGCCCGACAGGCCGTTGTCGGCCGCAGACACTGACGAGGCTGGCGCGTAGGGGATGTAAGCAATGATCAGTGCGATGGCAGTTATGATCGCAAGTATCCT
This sequence comes from Eubacteriales Family XIII. Incertae Sedis bacterium, assembly GCA_031255695.1. Taxonomy (GTDB): domain Bacteria; phylum Bacillota; class Clostridia; order Peptostreptococcales; family Anaerovoracaceae; genus JAISED01. Next base: position 339 of record JAIRSA010000212.1, read on the forward strand.
CTTTCTTAACATTTACTCTTAACCTCCTGAATGAATTGAAATTGCAGCAAAATTGAACTGAATTGATGGAGCAAAGACGATTAGGTGTATCTAGCCGAAAACCACCTCCTTCCAGAGCAGGGCCCCATGAGCCTTTGGGGCGTGCCGTAGAAACAGCTGCCTTGCCGCCGCCACAGTGCTTGGGTAGGGCTGTGGCGTTCGATATCGGGGCCAAGGCCCGCAGCCCTCTCGGGAAGGGGGCGTACAGGCAGTGCGGCGTGGCAGCGCCAAAAACGGAAACGATTCGTGCATCCCGATGGAAACGCAGGCAGCAGTGCCTGCGGCGGGAACCAGCGGCGGACCGGCCAAAAGGGCCGGGGGCCATTGCATTGGCGCAAATGGCCTTGTACCAAGTATGTATGACTTTTGGACTTGTGGGGCATCATAGTTTCGAGCGCCCTCCGCTGCACGGAGATGTGAGATTATACGACGGAACGTCTGGCGCATCCTTCGTGTGTCGTTAGAAAGTCCATGGCGTGTCATCTGCACACCATGCTATATTATATCCCCAAGGTGAGGGATATGTAAATACGAAAATGGAAAAATAATTAAAAATATTTGGAAAATTCTCAATGACAATATTTAGAAAATTGTTGCTGTTCGCATGTGCGCCGCAGGGGCGGGGGCCTGCGCTGCCAGCCGCCCCGAAGCCGCAGGGGCGGGGGCCCGCGCCGCCGGCCGCCCCGAAGCCGCAGGGACGGGGGGCTAGCGCTGCCGGCCGCCCCGAAGCCGCAATGGCGGGGGCCTACGCCGCCGGCTGCCCCGAAGCCGCAGGGACGGGGGCTAGCGCTGCCAGCCGCCCCGAAGCCGCAAGGGCGGGGGCCTGCGCCGCCGGCTGCCATGCAGGGCGGCGCGGCTTCCCCTATACCCCGGCCTTTGCACGGCGTATCTGATCTGCCGGCATGAAAGACGGTATCGTGTTTTTGTGGCCTTCAAGCGGGACTATTTTGTCGTTTATGGCATCCAGTATCCAGCTTGCCTGCGGGAAGAAGAATTCGTCGAACTCGAATGGGGGCGTTATCCAGTTCTGGGCCCCGACGAGCACGGGCGGGGCGTCGAGGAAGTCGAAGCACAGCTCGGAGATGTTGCGCGCCACGTCGTTGAGGAAGGAGCCCCTGGCGCAGGCATCGCTGGCAAGGACGACGCGCCCGGTCTTCTCGACGGAGCGTATTATCTCGGTGTAGTCAAGCGGCACCAGGCTGTGCAGGTTGATCAGCTCCGCGCTCAGCCCGTGCTTTTCCTCAAGGGCCTTCGCGGCCTCGACAGCCTTGTAGAGCGTGGCGCCGACCGTGATGATTGTGATGTCGGAGCCGCGGCGTATCATGCTGACATCCCCGAACCTGAGCTCATACGGCTCTTCGGGGACGCCGCCTTCATGGAAGAGCTCGCCCATGTCGTAGATGCGCTGGCTCTCGAAGAACACGACGGGATCCGTGCTGTTCAGGGCGGCGGCCATCAGACCGCGCGCCTCATAGGGCGTGGCGGGGAAACAGACCTTCAGCCCGGGTATGTGCGCGCAGAGCGCCGTCCAGTCCTGGCTGTGCTGCGCGCCGTATTTGGAGCCCACCGAAACCCTGAGCACCACGGGCATTTTCAGTATCCCGGCGCTCATGGCCTGCCATTTCGAAAGCTGGTTGAATACCTCGTCGCCGGCCCTGCCTATGAAGTCGCAGTACATGAGCTCCACGACGGCCCGCCCGCCGCTCAGGGCATAGCCCACGCCCGTGCCGACTATGGCGGCCTCGGATATGGGCGCGTTGAACAGGCGCGAGTGCGGGAGCGCTTCGCTGAGCCCCCGGTAGACGGCGAACGCGCCGCCCCAGTCACGCACGTCCTCGCCGTAGCTTACGAGGCTGGAATCTTCATAGAACTTGTCGAGCAGGGGCTCGAATATGGCGTCGCGTATGTTGTACATCTTCATCTTGCTGACCGGCTTGCCGTCGCGCCCGTAGGCGGAGCGGCTCTTGCCCTTTATCTGGCTCACGCGCGGGCATTCCTCCTTGGGGATCAGTGCCTGGGGCTCGCTGTCGCCAAAGCTGGGCCGCTTCTCGCCGGAAAACATCAGGCGCTCGATTATGAAATAGTCCTTGCTGAAATCGGCGTAGGGCGAGATGCTCTCGTCCGCCGCCCAGCGGCAGACCTTTGTCATGCGCTCCTCGGCCTCACTGAGTATCCCCTCGAAGTCGGAGTCAGGGGCGACGCCGGCGCTGACGAGGCCGGCGCGGTAGCGTATGCACGGATCTGCGGCCTGCCAGGCCTCCAGCTCTTCCTTGGAGCGGTAAGCGTTCTGATCGGACGTGGAGTGGCCGGAGAGGCGGTATGTCAGCACGTCCAGGAGTATGGGACCGCCATTTTCGGCGAGCGCCTGCCGTTTGCGGCGGTAAACGTCTATCACCGCCAGGGGGTCGTGCCCCCAGACGCGTTCGGCCTGCATCTGGTCCGGCGCGATGCCGGCGCCGATCCGGGCGAGCATGTCATA
>JAIRSA010000067.1 GCA_031255695.1 Eubacteriales Family XIII. Incertae Sedis bacterium
ATGGAAGTTTTTTTTCACTGGATCGTGACACACAAAAAATCCATAATCATTATTTTTGTATTTGCCTGTGGCATATGCGCTTATTGCAGCCGTCTCATAAAAGTCAATTATGACATAAACGACTATCTGCCTGACGGGTCGCCGTCGACTGTGGCGATACAGCTGATGAAGGATGAATTCGGGGGCGATGTCCCTAACTGCCGCGTGATGGCCTCTGGGCTCACGGTGCCGCAGGCGCTCGAACTCAAGAAGAGGATAGGGGCGATAGAAGGCGTCGACGAAATACTCTGGCTGGACGACGAGGCGAGCCTCGAAGTGCCGCTGATGATGATCGGGCCGGACGTGCTGGACGCCTATTATAGGGACGGGACAGCCCTGTATAATATAACCGTGGACGATGAGAAGCGCGTTGAGACCGTCAATGCCATACGTGCGCTTGTAGGCGAGGATGGCCGCATAGCGGGGACGGCGGCCGAGACCGCTGCCGCCACGCAGTCGACGGTGAAGGAGATCGCGCGGATCATAATGATCGCGGGGCCGTTCTGCCTGTTCATACTGATACTTACGACCGTTTCATGGGTGGAGCCCATACTCATACTGGGCTCGATCGGGGTTGCGATACTGCTGAATATGGGCACCAACCTGATCTTCGGCGAGATATCGTTCATAACGAACGCTGCGGGGAGCATCCTGCAGCTTGCCGTGTCGCTTGACTACGCTGTGTTTTTGCTGCACCGCTTCAGGGAGATACGCGAAGATGAAGGCTTGGCGCTGCCGGCGGGCGACCCAGGCGGGCTTGCGAAAGCGGGCGGCCCAGGCGGGCTTGCGCAGGCGCGTATTGACGAGGCTATGGTAGGCGCATTGTCGAAGTCGATAGGCTCTATATTGTCGAGCGGGCTTACGACATTCATCGGATTCGCGGCATTGATATTGATGCGTTTCAAGATAGGCCCGGATATGGGGCTGGTGCTGGCGAAGGGCGTGTTTTTCAGCCTGCTTACCGTGTTCACGCTGCTGCCGGCTGCCACGGCGGCCTGCACGGGGCTGATAGACAGGGCATCGCACCGCCGTTTCCTGCCAAGCTTCGACAAGTTTGGCGGGCTGATAGCGAAGATCATGATGCCGGCTGCCATTGTGTTCTGCATTATCATTATCCCGTGCAACCTTGCGCAGAAGGAGAATGATTTCTATTACGGGGCTTCAAAGATTTTCGGCGAGCAGACAGAGCTCGGGCGGGATACGATTGAGATAGAGGAGGCGTTCGGGCGGTCGATGACCATGGCCATCCTGGTGCCCAGGGGCGATTATGCCGTCGAGCGGCAGATGACGGACGAGATCAAGCGGATACCGCAGGTGCGCGGCGTGATCTCGTATGTGGACACGGTGGGCGCCGAGATACCGCCGGAGTATATCGAGGAGCGGACGCGGGCCATGATGCTGTCCGAAGGCTACAGCCGCATTGTGGTCGATCTGTCGGTGCCGCCTGAGGGCGGGGAGACCTTCGCCGTGATAGAGCGGATGCGCGGCATTTTGGAGCGTTTCTTCCCAGGGCGGGCCTATATCGCGGGGCAGGGCGCGAGCAATTACGACCTTATGTACACTGTGATAGACGACAACACGCGCGTGAACACGATCGCTATAGCCGCAGTGTTCATAGTGCTGGCGCTTGTGATGCGATCGCTGATCACGCCGGTGGCGCTCGTCGCCGCCATAGAGACTGCGATCTGGCTGAACCTGTCGTTCCCGTATTTTGCGGGCAAGCCGCTGTTCTATCTGGGATACCTGATAATCAGCTCGATCCAGTTGGGCGCCACTGTGGACTACGCGATCCTGCTGACCAGCCGTTACAAGGAATACAGGGTGGGGAACTCTAAGAAGGAGGCGGTGCGCAAAACCATGGCGGTGGTGACGGTGCCGATCCTGACATCGGCAGTGGCCATGATCGCCATAGGGTTTTTGCTTGGGTTTATAACTACGCATGGGCTTCTGAGCCAATTTGGCTTTTTGCTGGGCAGGGGGGCGCTGCTGTCGGTAACGATAGTGCTGTCGGCCCTGCCGGGCCTGCTGTGCCTGTTGGATAGACCGGCCGGCAAAAGCGTTTCAGCCGGCTGAGGCCGGCAGGGGGGCGTCTCCCCATCGCGCCACTTGCCTCCATCGATGTTTTCGGCGGGGCAAGAAGTTACTTCCATATAGCTTTTGTGGCGGCCGGATGGCCGCAATGGAGGCAGCCATGGAAAAGCATGAAAAGAGATTGGATATAGGGGCCGGCAGCCCGGCTGGCGCTGGCGCAGAGGCTGGCGGGCTTGCGGGCGCGGGTCCGGGTCCGGCCGGTGCCGGGGCGAAGGCTGGCGGGCTTGCGGGCGCTGGTTCGATTGGCGCCGGGGCGAAGGCTGGCGGGATTGCCGGCGCGGGTCCGATTGGCGCTGGCGCGAAGGCCGGCGGGCTTGCGGGCGCGGGTTCGATTGGCGCTGGCGCAGAGGCCGGCGGGCTTGCCGGCGCGGGTTCGATTGGCGCCAGCGCAGAGACCGGCGGGCTTGCCGGCGCGAAGGCGCCGCGCGCCACGCGCCGTAAGGCCACAGCGCTATGCGCGGCGGCCGTGCTGGTCGCCGCCCTGTTCATTGCCTTGCCGGGCTACGGGCCGGCAGGGGCGGGCGGAGGGCAGGCCGGCGAGATGGCCGGCGCGCGCACGGGCGCGGCCACAGTTGGCGTCGCGGCCGGCGGTCCGGCTGGCGGCCCGGCCGACGCTGCGGCTGGCGTCGCGGCCCCGGCTGGCGCTGCAATGGGCGCACCGGGTGGCGGCCTGGACGGCGCAGCCGCGCCATCCGAAAAAGAGGAAGTGGTCTACGCCATCCTAGGGCACGACGGGGCAGTCCGCAGCATCGCGGCCGTCAACATACTGACGCCCGAAGGCGGAAGGATCCTGGATTACGGCGAGTTCGCCTCCGTAAGGAACATGACCACAAACGACGTGCTCAATGTCAGCGGCGGCATGATCGCCGCGAAAACCGACGCGTCGAAGCTGTACTACGAAGGGCAGATGCAGGGCGTGGAACTGCCGTGGGACATCAACATAGAATACTCGCTTGACGGCAAAAAAATGCCGGCTGAGAAAGTCGCGGGAAAGAGCGGCAAGCTGAAGATAGACATATCGGTCGGCCGCAACGAAAAATCGGCAGGGCCTTTCTTCGAAAGCCACGCCGTGCAGCTGACGCTGACGCTCGACACCGCGAACTGCACAGGCATAATCGCGGAAGGCGCTACAGAAGCCAATGTCGGCGCCAAGAAGCAGTTCACATATACCATCATGCCAGGGAAGGGGCGGCAGGCTTCAGTTTATGCGGATGTGACAGACTTCGAGATGGCGGCGCTCACCATAAACGCCGGCAGGCTCTCGTTCGATATCGATATAGACGACAGCGAGCTGCGCGACAAGGTCAACGAGCTTGCCGGCGGGACAGCTGCCGTCGCGGACGGCGCACAGGAGCTTGAGGAAGGGCTCGTCGAACTGCGCCGCTCCCTGGGCGGCAGCTTCACGGACGGCGTGGGCAGGCTCGCCAACGGGAGCGCCGAGCTGCGTGACGGCCTGGATACGCTCGGCGACGGGGCCCGGCGCCTGGACGACGGGGTCGCCTCGCTTAAAAGCGGCACAGAGAGCATGGACGGCGCCGTATCCGAGATGCACAGCGGCATTATCCAGATGAGCCTTGCGCTCGACGAGCTGTACGACAGCTCGCCTAAGCTCACAGAAGGCTCCACGAGCATAAGGGAGGCGATCAGCAAGATCCGGTCCGCATTGGCGCAGGCCGACCCCTCGACAGAACGGCTGAAAGAACTGCTGGACGCGTCTGCGGCCATAGGGGCGGGCATAGGCGACATCTCGAACGCGCTGCGCCTGCTCAGCGCACAGGTGAGTTTCAGCGCATATAAAGCGGCAATGCAGGAACGCGGTCTGGATGTGGAAATGCTGCGGGCCGCAGATGCCGAGCTGGCCGCGGCGATAGAAAGTCAGGCCCAGAGCCTTCTGGAACAGGTGGACAGGATAGAAGAGCTGATCGTAGGGTTGCTGAACGGGGAATTCAGCCTGACGGTGTGGGAAGACGTGCTGCGTGAGGCAGAAAGGCTTATACAGGATCTGCTCGGCGGGAGCGGCGGGCTGATCGACATGATCGTGGGCGGGCCGGCCGGCCGCGCCGCGCTCCCGCCTGAGCTGCGCGGGATGCTTGACGAGAGCGGCAGCGGCATAGACAGCCTGCTCAAAGAGATAGATGGCATCCTGGACGCGATCCCGGCGCCTATGCCCGCCGCGCCGGCTATAGGCGGCGCGTCCGCAACAGGCGCTGCAAGGCCTGCCGCTACGGCACCGGCCGGGGATCCCGCCGGCGACGAAGGGGATGGCGGGGATGCGCCCGGCGCCGCAGCGGCGCCCACCCCCTCTGAGGATCCCGGCACGGCCGGCACATCCGGGGATTCCGGCGCCTCCGGGACGCCCGGCACATCCGGGGATTCCGGCGCCACAGCCGCCGAGGAGGGCGCAGGCCCAGGGCAAGGCTTGCCGCCCCTGCCTTCCGTAGACGAGTTCGGGGCGCTTATGGATCTGCTGCGCACACAGCTAGGGCAGCTGTCGGCGGTAGGGACATTCCTGCGCGCTAACAAGGGCGCCATAGACGGTATGGAAGCCTACCTGGACGCTGCCAACACCGGCATACGTCAGCTGTCCAACGGAGTGGACGGGCTGGAGGCGCAGTATCAGGAGTTCGACGGCGCGATAGGAGAGCTCGTGTATACGATGTCGGACATGCTGGCAAAAATCTCGGAACTGAAGAATGGCGTGGATTTCCTGGCGAGGCGCTATAGGGAATTTGACACGGGGGTGGGCGACTACACCTTCGCTGTGGCGAGGATAGTGGCCGAGTTCAAGAAAATCGTCGGCGGCGCAGAGCAGATGCTTGAGGGGAGCAAGATCCTGCGCGATGGCGTGGCCGAGCTGGGCGCTGGGGTTTCCGACATGGCCAGCGGGGTCGAAGAGCTGTACGGCGGCGCGGAAGAACTTGCCGACGGCGCAGGGGAACTAAAGGAAGGCACGAGCGAGATGCTGGACGGCGTGGATCGGCTGGGCAGCGGCTCTGAGGATCTGGCACAGGGAGCGGCGGAACTAAGGGACAGGACGCGGATGGCGGAAGGGCAGATAACCGCCAAGATAGACGAACTGATCGAAAGCCTTGCCGGCGCGGGAGGCGCAGTGGAATCCTTTGTGTCAGAGAAAAACGTAAACATCAGGTCGGTGCAGTTCGTCATGAGGACAGACGCGCTTGAGGCCCCCGCAGCCCCAGAGACAGAGGAGCCGCCGCCCCAAAAGCGCGGCTTTTGGGACAAACTGCTCCGCCTGTTCGGCATTGAGTTAAGCGGGACCTAGCGCACCCGACGCCGCCGTAAAGCCACAGCCCGCGCCCGCAGGGGCGGGGCGGCGGCTGCGCTCCGTTTGCTGGCTGCCTGGACTGCGCCGCCACAAATAAAATACAGCGGCGCCAGTGTAAAAACAGTATAAAGCCCAGCCTTTTTTTGGTATAATAATAATGTTGCGGCCAGTCAGCCGCAAAGTTGCCATGGGGTTAGTCAAGAAGCAGTATCAGTATGAGAGGGCAGGATGGGCAAAAAATCATTTTTATCCGGAGCGGCGATACTGGGCGCAGCCGGGCTTCTAGTGCAGGTGATGGGGGCGATCTTCCGCATCCCCCTGGCCAATATAATCGGTGAAATCGGTATGGGGTATTTCCAGACGGCATACCCCGTGTATATATTTTTGCTGGTGTTCTCCACAAACGGCGCCCCGGCGGCGATCTCCAAGATGACCTCGGAGAGGATAGCCGTGGGCCGCCACGACGAGGCGCAGCGCGTTTTCAGGCTGTCGTTCATAGTGATGCTGGTTTTCGGCGCCGCCGCCTCGGCCAGCGTGGCCCTGCTGGCCCGCCAGATCTCCGTGGCGGTCAAGAGCGAGGGCTCGTACTATTCCCTCCTTGCCATCGCCCCGGCACTGCTCTTCGTGCCGATCATGTCCGTGTTCCGCGGATATTTCCAAGGCATGCAGGAAATGCGCCCCACCGCCCTGTCCCAGCTTGTCGAGCAGGCGGTTAGGGTCGTGGCGGGGCTGAGCCTCGCGGCTGTACTGATCGGTTCCAGCCAGGAAGCCGCTTCGGCGGGCGCGTGCATGGGCGCGAGCATAGGCCCGGTGGCGGGCGTCGTCATGCTGGCGGCGATCTATTTCAGAAAAAAACAGGAAATACATGAAAAAATAGGCACTGCGGTTTCGCGGCGCAGGGAGGCCAGGCGGCACAAAGGCCAGAGGGAGGGGACGGGCACGCTGCTCATGACATTGGCGGCGCTGACCATCCCGACGACTGTGGGGATCTCCATATTGCCGATAATGAACGTGGTGGACATGGCTATCTGCCGCGTCAGGCTCATCGGCTCAGGCTTCGGCGCTGAGGAGGCGGAAGGGCTGTACGGCCTCATGTCCGGCTTCGCGGCCCCGATAATCAACATCCCGATGGCCCTGGCCCTCAGCATAGCGCTGAGCATGATCCCCGCCATTGCCGCCGCGGGGAGCACTGACGACAAGCAATTCCTGAACGAGAATGTAAGCATGGGGCTGCGCACCGCGATGATAGTGGGCACGCCGTGCAGTTTCGGCCTGATCGTGCTCGCGGAGCCGATAATGCGCCTGATCTACCCGGCATTCAGGGAAGAAGCTGGGGGCGCCGCCTCCTGCCTCATGATACTGGCCGCAGGCGTGATCTTCCTATGCGTCGCCCAGACGATGGCAGGGATACTGCAAGGGCTGGGCAGGCCGTCTCTGCCGGTGCTGGCGCTGCTGGCCGGGCTGGTGGCCAAGACGGCGCTCACATATTGGCTGACAGGCATCCACGCGCTGAATATAAACGGGGCGACGATAGGGAGCACAGCCGGCTACGCGGTCATATGCTTCACAAACGTGATGTTCGTCAAACGCGTCACCGGCGTCCGCATCGATGTCGGCCTGCACATATTCAAGCCGCTGATCTCAGGCATTGTGATGAGCCTGGCGGTGGTGGCAGTGTATTTCGCCGGGAACATGCTGCTCTCATGGAATGTTTCGGCATTGCCGGCAATATGCGTGGGGGCCCTTGTCTATGTAATGATGATATTGAAGATAAAGGCCATATTGCCGCATGAGATCGAACGGCTGCCCAAGGGCAAGAAGCTGCTCTCCCTGCTGAAGCGGCTGCACCTGGCCTAGCGTGGCGGGCAGCGCCGCACATGGCGCGTGCGGAAGGAAAACCCCGGCGGGGCCTACGCCTGCCGTGCGCGGCAGGCTGGCCGATCCGGCGGATAGGGCAGTATGGCAAGCAAGTTAGGCATATAGGGGAATGGAGCTGAAATGCAATGGAACGAGGCCCAGCGAAGGGCGATAGAATCTGAAAGCGCGGCCATACTTGTGTCCGCAGCTGCGGGATCCGGGAAAACCGCAGTCCTTGTCGAGCGCATCAAGCGCCTTGTCATCGAGAAGAATGTGCCCCTGTCTGAAATGCTCATAGTTACATTCACAAACGCCGCCGCAGCCGAAATGCGCCAAAAGATAGCGAATTCATTGACGGACGAGCTCGAAAGGCGCGACTCGGCCTTTCTGAGAGAGCAAGTGGCGGGCATATACAGGGCGGACATCAGCACTTTCCACGCATACGCGATGAATGTCATCAAGCGCTATTATTTCAAGGCGGATCTGCCGCCAGGGCTCAAGATCTGCGACGACGCCCAGCGGTCGCTGCTGCGGGGCGAGGCGGCGGACGAACTGTTTGCTGCCCGGCTGGAAGGGGATTACAGGCGCTTCGCCGAGTTTTTGGACTGCTATTCGGGAAGCAAGAACGAGGACAGTGTAAAGGAATCGATGCTGTTCAGCATTTACGACGCGGTCAGGGTAAGGCCGGATGCCTTTGAATGGCTCAAAGAGAAGACGGAGATGATGTCGCGGCCGGGCGGGGAAATCCTCGCGGGCGGCATAGGCCGCGAGATAGAAGAGGATATCGGCGCGTCGCTCATGAAGGCGCGTGGCCTGCTGGCGCTTGCGGCGGAACTGCTGGACAGGGGCGGCGCACATGCATACATGAAATACATAGAGGCGGACATAGCCGGGATCGACGCCATCTGGGAGCATCTGGGAACGGGCTGCACGGAGCTTTTGGCAGACAGCGTCGGGGCTTTCAAGTTCAAACGCTTTGCCGTGAGGAAGGAAGAGGACAAGGCGCCGTACAGGCTGATTGAGGACAAGGTCGGCGCGGCGCGGGACAGGGCCAAAAAGATCATGGCGGGGATACAGCGCCTGTATGCGGAGCGGCCATTCAGCGGATATATTGCGGATATTAACGAGACGGCCAGGCATGCGGAATATCTCTGTGGGCTGATAATGGATTTCCATACGATCTTCACGAGGAAGAAGATAGAGAAGGGGCTTATGGATTTCGCCGACGTCGAGCATTATGCCTTGCGGATATTGAGCGACGAGGAGGCCGCCGAGGAATATAGGCGCAAGTTCAGGTACATATTCATAGACGAATACCAGGACAACAATATCATGCAGGAGACGCTGATCGGGAAGATAAACAAAGGCAACAATATTTTCATGGTCGGCGACGTGAAGCAGAGCATATACAAGTTCAGGCTGGCCGAGCCGGAATTGTTCGCCGAAAAATACAGGGCGTTCAGCGAAGGGGGGCGGCCGGGATGCGAGAAGATAGATCTGAACCTCAACTACAGGAGCAAGGCGCCAGTGATCGATGCTGTGAACAGCGTGTTCGCGTGCCTGATGTCGGAGACGGGCGCCGGGGTGGCGTACGACGAGAATGCCGCGCTTAAACAGGGCAGCCCGCAGGGCGGCGGGGGCGCTGAAGGGCGCGGGGTGGAACTCTACGTGATCGACGACAGCGCGCCGGAGCCGGATGAGGCCTCCGGGCAGGCGCCCTCAAAGGCAGGCGGGGTGCCGGGAGCGGAAGCGGCCTCCGGGCAGGCACCCGGCGGCAGACAGGATCCGGCCACAGCCCATGGCAACGCGACGCAGCAGCACGAGGCCTCCGGCCAGGCGCCCGGCGGCAGCGACGCCGCCGGCAGTGAGGATCTGCCGGAAGAATGGCGCATGATATATGACATGAAGAAGACCGAACTTGAGGCCTTTGCGGCGGCGGAGATCGTGAAGCGCGAACTCTATGGCGAAAACGGGCAGCGCCGGAGCTTCTTCGATATGAAGCAGGGGAAGGAGCGCGAACTGCGGCTGCGGGACATCGTCATATTGCTGCGGAGCGCCAAATCCCAGGCGGATATATTCCAGCGGGTGCTTGAGGACAGGGGCATCCCCGCCTTCGTGAGCACGGGCGAGGGATATTTCGACACGCTGGAGATAGAGGCATTCATGAACCTGCTGAGGGTGATCGACAACAGGCGCAGGGATATCGCGCTGCTCAGCGTCATGTATTCGCCGATCTTCGGGTTCACTACAGACGAACTGATGGATATACGCCTCGCCTCGCCGGCCCTGCCATACTGCGAGGCCCTGTTCGCCTATGCCGGTGGGGGCGGGGCCCCGGCCGCCGATCAGGCCGCCGACGCATGCGCCCCCTCGCCGGACGGGGCTGAGGGGGCCCCCGCCTCCGCCCCTGCTGTTGACGGACCCTCCGCCGCCTCTGCTGCTGACGGACCCCCCGCCTCCGCTTGGTCACCCGCCTACGCCTCTGCTGCTGGCGGGATCCCCGCCGCCGCTTTCGACGCCGGGCTGGCTGGGAAATGCCGCAGGCTGCTGCGGCAGCTTGAGGGCTGGCGCGAGAGCGCGGCCTATATGCCGTTGGACGAATTCATATGGATGCTGATGAAGGAGAGCGGCTACTACAATTATGCGGGGGCATTGCCGGGAGGGGCGCAGCGCCAGGCCAACCTGCGCGCGCTTGCGGACAAGGCACTGGATTTCCAGAGCACACAGCTGCGGGGGCTGCGGGGCTTCATCAACTATGCGGAGCATCTGAAGCGCTCCGTAGGCACGGGGCAGGTGAAACTCGTCGGGGAAAGCGAGGACGTGCTGCGCCTGATGACGGTGCACAAGAGCAAGGGGCTGGAATTCCCGGTCGTGATCGTCGCGGGGCTGGGGAAGCGCTTTGTGGCGGAAAAGGGCGCGCC
>JAIRSA010000136.1 GCA_031255695.1 Eubacteriales Family XIII. Incertae Sedis bacterium
GAGATCACGCCCGAAGGCATCGTCCTGAAAGAGATACATCCCGACTTCACGCCTGAGCAGGTGCAGGAGGCGACAGAAGCGAAGATCATAATAAGCCCGGATCTGGCCCCGATGAGGTAACGGATGGCAGTCGCCGGGCGGATTGCTTCGGCGGGCCGGGCGGCCGTTTCGGCAGATGCTTCGGCGGACCGGGCGGTCGTTTCGGCGGCCGTTTCGACAGGCCGGGCGGCCGTTTCGGAGAGAGATATATAAAGGCCGGCGAGGAATGCGGCAAAGCGCATCCCCGCCGGCCTTTTGTGTGCGCGGCGGTAGGGGCCAGGCGGTAGGCTGTTATGGCCTACTCGCCGGTGGCCGCCAGCAGCGCCTTGAGCGCAGGGTTGCCAGGGCTAAGATACCAGTCGGGCATGACCGCCGGTGCCGGCATCGGCAGATCGTCCGTTATGCCGTGCCAGCCGTCGGGCAGGCCAGACGAGGCAGTGGGCGCGACGATATAGTATTCCCTTCCGTCAACCAGCATGTTCTCCCCATAATCCACGGCCATGCGGATCAGATAAGGGTCGCTGAAGAAGCCGACGCTCTCTTGCACGTCATCGACTACATGCACGAGCTGGATGCTGTCTATGGCGCCGATCCATCCCGTGATCAGCTCATAATAGCCGCTGTCGGCGAGCCATTCCACCGTATTCTTGAAATCGGCGGTTATGCCGATGGATATCTGCCCATTGGGGATGTTGGCCCTGCCTTCCGCCTGCTGCTGGAATTCCAGATAAAGCATGCAGAAGGGGACTCTCGTGCTGAAGATCCGTTCGGCGGGCAGCAAGCGCAGATCTGCGTTCACAGCCGCCTTGAAGCCATCGAACTCATAGGAAGAGAGCGCGATCTGTTCGGAATCGGCGTAGCCCCTGATGGATATCTGTCTGAGCGTGCCGAGCTTCGGGTTGTCCAGGCTGTTTTGGGCACGGAATTCGTCCGATTCCACAAGCCGGCGCAGGTTTTCGTCCTGCGCGAAGAATCCCAGGGGCAGCCTCCAGCTCCTGCTTACCCCCCCAAAAATGCCGGGCTGGCTGTATTGCAGGTTCAGCCGCGAATATGCTTCGTAGTAGGGCCAGATGTTTCTAGGCTCATGCCGGCGGTCTGTTATATTGCGGTGGAAGGCGGTGATGGCGGCGATGTTTTCGGGCTCGCTGAATGTGTAGAACCCCGCGCCCGAATACGTGTAGGGCTGGACTATCTCGCCTGGATAGCCGGGCGTGGGTATGTTCAAAGTGGCGGACGCGATCCTTTCGCCGGCCGGTATCCTGCGCTCGTAGCCGAACAGGTCGAGGCGCAGGCTCAGGAGCAGGACAAGCACGACGGCCGCAAATACGCCGAACTGCACGGCGGTCTCGCGGTTCCATATGCGCGGCGATTTCTTCAGGATGATGCGCGTTATCAGCATAGTGATGACAGCGCCGATGGCCATACCGGCATAGAAATACATATTGTTGTTGTTGTCGGATATGGTCTGGAAGTAAAAGGCCATGAGCGTCGTGCCCGCAAGCGTCGTGGCGAAGCATATGACCCATTCCATGAATCTGAACGTTATGGAATCCCCTGCCTTTTCCAGGGGCCTGCGCGCATATAGGATGCTCGCACAGACGCATATCAGGGCACCGGCCGCGATATACACAACTATGGCCAAAGCGCCTGGGGCGCCTGCTGTGATCGGCAGGTAGGACAGAGGCGAGAGGGACCCGATAAACTCAAGGGACTCCGAGCTGGCGTCGAAGCCGAACAGGAAGTGGGTGCAGTAGGCGTAGCATATCGAGACGATCATGGGCAGTATGGAGTTCAGCAGGATGCAGACCACAAGGTGCATGGGCGTATTGCCGCATACTATGCCCGCCAATAAGCAGACAGCGAAGACGAAAAACGTCAGGAGCAGCATAAGGGCGAAGCGGGCGGCTATAACGTATACTGGGATAACCTGGGCCTCCATCGCGCCAGAATCCAATAACTCCTTGTAATGCCAAGGCGACCCGAACGACATGGCGACAGATATCAGGCATACCGCCACGATGGGCAGCCATATCAGCAGCAGCCCAGAAACGAGCTGGCTGTTGAACAGCCTCGCCCGCGTAAATGGCAGCGAATGCATCACGGCGACCGATCCAGGCGCGAACATATAGCGCTGCAGCACAGCGGCCGTGATCAGTGGGAACAGGCAAAAGAATGCGATGAACCCAGGGTGGCGGAATTCGAGTATGGCCCGGAACATGTAGTCCCTGTTATCCACGTCCAGGATCAGCGGGAAGAGGCCCGTCAGGAAATACGCGGCGAAGCCGAACGCCGGTATTGTCCAGAAACGCCTTAGATTTTCAAGGACGATCGGGGGCGATATGCTAAAGAAGGATCTTGTTGAGTTCATGGCCTGTACCTCCCATCTCATATATGAATATTTCCTCCAGCGTGAGCGGCAGTATGTCGAAAATCAATGGGGAATGCCGTTTTATCAAGGTTTCGGCTACTTCCTTGGGGTTGCGGACTATCATAAGCTCCACGGCGCCGCGCCTCTCCGTGTGCAGCACGTTCAGGCCTTCGTGGCGCTGATTTTCCGGGATTTCCTGCGGGAAGGCCACCTGTATCTTATGGATGTCGGATTTCAGCTCGTCCAGATCGCGCTCGATGACCATGCTGCCCTTGTCCAGTATGCCGATGGAGTCGCAGACGCCCTCCATCTCCCGCAGGTTGTGCGAGGATACGAGGACGGTCATGCTGCGGTCCGCCACGCCATCCACGATATATTTCCAGACAAGCTTGCGGGCAAGCGGGTCAAGCCCGTCTATGGGCTCGTCAAGCACAAGGCAGTCGGGGGTGGACGACATGGCCAGTATGAACGCGGCCTGTTTCTGCATGCCCTTGGAGAACCTGCTCAGCTTGAGCTTCTCGTCGAGCTTGAAATGCGACAGCATGCCGTTGTAGCATTCCCAATCCCATTGCTTGTAGATGCGGCTGTAGAATTTCGCGGAGCTCTTGAGGCTGTATGTATTGAAAAAGTACAGGTCGTCAGGGATGAAACTGACGCGCCCCTTCACTTCGGGGTTTTCGTATACTTCGGCGCCGTCGATGCGCACCGTGCCCGCGTCGCCCCGCAATATGCCCGTGATATGCTTCAGGGCAGTCGTCTTCCCGGAGCCGTTCACGCCCACAAGGCCGTAGAGCGAGCCCTTTTTCACGTGCAGGTCCAGCGCGGAAAGAGCCTGAAGCTTGTCGAAACGCTTGTCAAGACCGATTACTTCTATCATGATGGCTTCCTTTCTATCAATTCTGCTGCGATATGCTTGATCTCGTCGGCATTTAGGCCTAGGTACTGAAGCTCGGCAATACAGCTGGACATCGTTTCGATGAGCTCAGTTTTCCGGGTCCCGTCGGGCTTCCTCGCTTCGGCCTTCTCCACAAAGGTGCCTAGGCCAGGCGATGTGTAGACGTAGCCCTGCCGCTCAAGCTCGCGGTAGGCCTTCTGGATCGTGTTTGGGTTTACAGTCAGTGTCTTGGACAGATCGCGGACGGACGGGAGCTTCTCGTCAGGCTTCATGAGCCCCGACAATATGGCCTCCCGGAAATTGTCCACAATCTGCTCGTAGATGGACTTCCGACTTCTCAAATCCGGCTGGAACATCCGTGTCTCCCTTCATGATGGTTTATGACGCCTCGGCCGCCGCCTGCCAGGCAGCAAAAGGGCCGAGTGCATATACAAATGGCTGGAATCAAATAGTGATCTAAGTGTACTATATGTACTAGTACACTGTCAATAGGAATTTGAAGAATTATGTGTTTTTTTTCGGAAGGGCGGCGAGGCGGCGGGGCGTGGCTTAAACTAGCGAGGTGCCGGTGTTGGGAGCGGGCGGGAGTGCGGGCGGCGACGAGGCGGATGGCGTGGCCGAAACGGGCGAAGCGCCAGCAGTGGGAGCGTACCGGAAGTGCGGGCGGCCACCACCGCCGGCATCAGTCGCCCATAAGCCAGCTGGGCGCATAGACTTTGCGGATCCCATCATAATCGGCATCGGGATCTTCGTCCAGCGTCAATATGTATTTTGCGTAATGGTCGGATATTTTCCGCAGCGGCGCAAGCTCGCGCTCCAGCGTCGCCTGCTCCCGCACAGTGGCGGCCACCTGGAAGTACGAGCGCCCGGAATGATCTATGGCTACAAAATCGACCTCAAGCCCGCCGAGCTTGCCGACGTACACCTGATATCCGCGCCGCAGCAGTTCCAGATAGATCACGTTCTCCAGTATATGCCCCACATCGGTGCCGCTTTTGCCCAATAGCAGGTAGCGCATGCCGATGTCCACAGCATAATATTTATCCAGCGTTTTCAGGTACTGTTTCCCCTTTATGTCATACCGCTTGGCCTGATATATGATGTAGCTGTCCATGAGCGTGCGCAGGTAGCGTTCCACAGTCTTGACGTCGATCTTGCGGCCGTCGGAGTTCATGGCGTTACTGATGTTCTTGGTGGACAGTTGGCTGCCGATATTCTCGAAAGTGAAGCGCAGCAGGCTCTCCAGCATCATGACATCCGGGATCCTGTACCGCCTTACCACATCATTCAGGATGACCGAATCGTAAACACCTTGCAGATAGCCGAGTATATGCTTGGGCTGGCCTTCGAACTCAAGCGCGCCGGGAAAGGAGCTGTTCTCCAGATATTCCGTATATTTGCGCTGGAGGCCGCCCTCCGTTCCTGTGGCAGAGGCATATTCCCGGAATGAGAGGGGAAGCATCTCGATTTCCACATAGCGGCCGGAAAGCAGCGTGGCCAGGTCGCCCGACAGCAGCCATGCGTTTGAGCCAGTCAGGTACAGATCCAGGTTCTTGCGCAGATGCAGGCTGTCAACCACACGCTGGAACTCCGGCACATTCTGGATCTCGTCCAAAAACACGTAGGTCTTGCCCTCGGATGCCATGCGCGACAGCACGTATTCATGCAGTGCGGCGGCCTTGCAGAGGCCACGGTTGCTGTAGTCATCGAAATTGATCGAGATGATGTTCGCGGGCGCGGTCCCATTGTCCAGCAGGTGTTGCTGGAACAGGGCGAGCAGCGTGGACTTCCCGCAGCGCCGTATCCCAGTAATGATCTTGATCACCCCTTTGTCACGGTAGCCGATCAGTCGATCTAAATACTCCTTGCGTTCGATCATCGAGAACCCTCCTTTGCACCGCACTTCATGGATTATTATAGAAATTATATACCAAAACCGCAGAGAAGGCAATAGTTTTTGGAATCGGATCCCAAAACTCTCGGTAATGGAGCAGTTTTTGGAATAAGATCCCAAAACTTAATAAGGCAAAAACTTGAACATATGTTCGGGATATGCTATACTATGTCCATGGACACTCTCATGCTTGAAAAACTGAAGATTCTCAGCGACAGCGCGAAGTACGATGTCTCGTGCGCTACGAGCGG
>JAIRSA010000216.1 GCA_031255695.1 Eubacteriales Family XIII. Incertae Sedis bacterium
AGTCGAGCCGGGGATATATATCCCTGGGGAATTCGGCGTCCGCATAGAAGACTTGGCAATAGTAACGAAATTTGGTATAATAAATCTGACACATTCAGAAAAACAGCTGATTGTCATAAGGGATCGGACGCAGCAAGCGTAGCGGTCCGCCGCAGGCTGCCTGGATCGGGCGCGGCGCGGCAGGATGGGCCGGCTATAAAACAGTTATTTGGATATGGATTTTATTTATGGCGGCCTGGCGGGCCGCGCAATGGAGGCAAATATGATTTACGCCAGCGAATTTAGAAAAGGTGTCACATTCGAGGTTGAGGGGGAGCCGCATGTAGTGCTTGATTTTCAGCATGTAAAGCCGGGTAAGGGCGCGGCCTTCGTCAGGACGAAGTACAGGAACATACTTTCAGGCGCCACGCGGGAGGAGGCGTTCAACCCGAACGACAAGTTCCCCAAGGCGCACATAGAGACCAAGAACATGCAGTATCTCTACAGCGACGGCGAGCTATACTACTTCATGGATCAAGAAAGCTACGAGCAGATCCCCCTGATGCAGGAACAGGTCGAGGACGCCATACCGTATCTGCGCGAAAACGATCTCGCCACGATCAAGTTCTACAAGGACAAGGCCTTCCTCGTGGAGCCCCCGAACTTCGTCAACCTCAAGGTGATCGAGACAGAGCCGGGCGTCAAGGGCGATACGGCCACCAACGTGACCAAGGCCGCCACCGTCGAGACAGGGGCGGTCATCCAGGTGCCGATTTTCATCGAGACAGGCGAAATCATACAGATCGATACCAGAAGCGGGGAATATCTGGGCAGATCAAAGGAGTAACGCTGTAAATGGCATCCGGAAAACATTACAAAACCAAAAAGAGGAGCCCCCTGCGCACCGTCGTTTCCCTGATCGCTTTATTGATCATATTGGCTGCTGTTTCGGCTGCAGGGCTCTTTTTCTATGTGGACGCAAATTCCCGGCCCGTGGACATCGCCGACACGGCCGCCATACAGACTGTCATACCGCCCGGCGCCGGTGCCGCGAAAGTGGCCCAGGTCCTGAAGGAGGGCGGGCTCATACGCAGCGAGCGGGTCTTCGTGCTGCAATCCAAGCGCCTCGGCTACGACAGCCGGTTCAGGGCAGGGGAGTTCACGCTGGCCAGGTCCATGTCCATGCGGGACATAATGTACGAACTTACGACGCATGGCGCCGGGGAGACTGCCCGGTTCACGATCCCCGAAGGCTACACAGTGCAGCAGACGGCGGACAAGCTGGCCGCAGACGGCGTGATCGCGGACGCGGCAGCCTTCCTTGCGGAAGCGGAGTCCGGCGATTTCAGCCAGTACAGGTTCCTTGAGGGCCTGGAGGCCCCAGGCAGCCGCCTCGAAGGCTTCCTGTACCCTGAGACATACGAGGTATATAAAAGCTCCAGCCCCCGTGACATCGCGGAGCGGATGCTGGGGCAGTTCGACAAGCTGTTTACAGAAGAATATTACGATAAGGCCAGCGAGATGGGGCTCACCGTGCTTGAGGCCGTCACCATCGCCTCCCTCATAGAGCGCGAGACGAAGGTGCCCGAAGAGCGCGCCCTGGTCTCCAGCGTCATACACAACAGGCTTGAGAAGGGGATGCGGCTACAGATCGACGCGACCGTCCAGTACGCGCTGGGCGAGCAGAAGCCACGGCTGCTGTACTCCGATCTTGAGATTGACTCGCCGTACAACACCTACAAGGCCGACGGCCTGCCTCCGGGGCCTATATGCTCGCCCCGGATCGAATGCATAGAGGCCGCGCTCTACCCGGCGGAATCGGACTATCTCTACTACGTCCTCAAGCCGGAGCTGAACGGCGCCCACAACTTCGCCGCAAGCTCCGGGGAATTCGAAAAGTTCAAGGCGCAGTACATAAAAGCGCTCGACGGAAAGTGAGCCGCCGGCATGATGCCTGACCGCGCCGGGGCAGCCGCCCGGCCCATCAAAAAATACGGCAATGCCCATGGCATCGAGCTGCTGGCCCCTGCGGGCGATCTCGAAAAGCTGAAATTCGCGATTGAGTACGGCGCGGACGCCGTATACTTCGGCGGCCATGTAGGGAGCCTGCGGGCGGCGGCCGGCAACCTTTCAGCCAGCGAGATATACGAAGGCGTGGGCTTTGCCCACCAGAGGGGGCGGCGCGCCTACCTGGCGCTGAACATCTATGCGCACGACAGCGAGCTTGACGCCATAGAGGCCTTCCTAGGCGAGATAAAGGCCGCCGGCATAGACGGCTTCATCGTCTCCGAACCCGGCGTGATGGCCCTCGTGCGCGAGGCCATCCCCGATGCCAGGCTGCACCTGTCCACGCAGGCGAGCCTCACGAACGCCAGGGCGGCCAGATTCTGGCATTCGGCCGGCATAAGCCGCGTAGTGCTCGCAAGGGAGATGTCGCTGTACGAGATCAGGGGGCTGGCGTCCGGCGCCCCGGAAGGCCTTGAGATCGAGGCCTTTGCCCACGGCGCGATGTGCATCGCCTATTCCGGCAGATGCCTCATGTCGGCGGCGATGACGGGGAGAAGCGCCAACAGCGGCGAATGCGCACACCCGTGCCGCTATAAATACAGCATCGTCGAGGAGAAGCGCCCCGGCGAGTACTTTCCGCTGGAGCAGGATCTCTATGGCTCATATATACTGAATTCCAAGGACCTGTGCATGATAAGGCATATACCTGAGATGGCGGCGGCAGGGATCTCTTCCATAAAGATAGAGGGGCGCATGAAAAGCGCCTACTACGTCGCCGCAGTCACGCGCGCCTACAGGGCCGCACTCGATATGTGGCATGCGGATCCCGGAAGCTACGCCTTCGACGAGGGCTGGCTCTCCGAACTGATGAAGGCGAGCCACAGGGAATTCACCACGGGCTTCTACTTCGGCCAGGCCGGCCCCTCCGCCCAGGCGAGCGCGGCAGGCGGCTATATACAGGAGTACGACTTTGTAGGCATAGTCAAGGGCTACGACAGCGCGGCCAAGGTGGCGCTGGTGGAGCAGAGGAACAAATTCTCGCTGGGCGAGGAACTGGAGGCCTTCGGGCCGCCCGCCGGGGCATTCACGTTCCGCGTCGAGGGCATGCGCGACGCAGAGGGCGCGGCGATATCCTCAGCGCCGCATCCGCAGCAGCTTGTATACATCAAAATGGACGCCCCGGTCAACGAAAATTACATATTGCGTAGACATAAATTGCAAAACGCGGTATAATAGCCAAAGGGCGGCTATTATACATTTAGGCCCTCCGCTCGCGCGGAGATGGCAGGTCATGGCATCTGCGTGCCATGACAGCCAAAGGGCGGCTATTATACATTTAGGCCCTCCGCTAAGCCCCAAAACGCCCCACAGGATTACGTTGATTATTTTGTCGGCAGCTTGATTCTGCCGCCCCGCACGCGGCCATTGCCCGCAAGCGCGGGGAATACAGGAGTGAACACAATGCTAGACCCTGACCCTGAAGGATTACCGTATTTGCCCCAGATAATATTGCTGGTTGCACTGATATTGATAAACGCCTATTTCGCGGCAGCGGAAATGGCTGTCGTGTCCGTAAACAAGGTGAAGATCAAAACCCTTGCGGCGGACGGCAACAAAAGCGCCCGCGTATTGCAGACGCTGCTGGAACAGCCGAACAAATTCCTTTCGACAATACAGGTCATGATAACCCTTGCGGGTTTCCTGACAAGCGCGACCGCCGCCACCGCCATGGCCGACGATTTCGGCGCCATCCTTGCCATTATCGGCCTGCCTTACAGCTACCAGGCCGCTGTGGTCCTGATAACCTTGGCACTGTCATACATAAGCCTGGTCTTCGGGGAACTCTTCCCGAAACGATTGGCGCTGCTCTTCGCTGAGCGCATTGCCATGTTTTCGGCGCGGCCGATACTGTTCATATCGAAGATCGTGGCGCCGTTTGTGTGGCTGCTTTCCAAGTCGGTCAACATACTGATGCGGATGACGGGGACCGACACGGCGAATATAGAAGAGGAGTATTCGGAAGAGGAGATCAAGTCCCTCCTTGAGGTGGGGCGCGAAACGGGCCTCATAAACGAAGCGGGCAAGGAGATGATAACGAGCATCTTCGAGTTCGACGACAAGCTGGCCTATGAAATAATGACGCCGCGCACCGATGTCTACATGATAAACATCAACGAGCCTCTGCAAAGCTATGTGGACGAGCTGCTGGAAGAGCGGTACTCGCGGGTGCCCGTCTACGACAAGGACGTGGACGACATAATCGGCGTCCTGTACATGAAAGACTTCATAATAAAGGCGCGGCAGTTCGGCTTCGACAAGGTCCATCTGCGCAAGGTGCTCCAGAAGCCATATTTCGTCCCTGAGAGCAAGAACATCGACGAGCTGTTCCGCGAAATGCAGGTCTCGAAGACCCATATAGCCCTCCTGATAGACGAGTACGGGGGCTTTTCGGGCCTGGTGACGCTGGAAGACATCATAGAAGAGGTAATGGGCAATATAGACGACGAATACGAGGACAATGAGCCGAAGCTCGTAGAAAACGGCAAAAACTGCTGGCTACTGGACGGCGGCTATTACATTGACGATCTGAACGCCGAGCTGGATCTCAACATAGAATCCACCGAGCACGAGACCATAAGCGGTTTCATAATCGACCGCATAGGCGAGATACCCGACGAAAACGATCCCAAGGAGTACGTCATCGAGGAAGGGGACTGCATATTCAAGGTGGAATCCGTGAAGGAGCGCAGGGTGGACAAGATACTCCTTACCATTTTGCCGGACGAGGCGGAAGAGGGCGGCAAGGCGGAAAACGGAGAAGAGAATGGGCAGCACTGATATTGACGGGCTTGGCAAGATTACCATATCCGAGGATGCCATAACGGCCTGCATCAGGGAGGCGGTATTGAGCACGAGCGGGGTGTACGGCCTCGCCGGGGGCTTCTCGGACGCCTTCTCGCAGAACATCCTGGGCAAGGAGCTGAAGTCCAAAGGCATGAAGATATCCGAAGCGGAGGAGGGCATAGTCATAGACGTGCACATCTTGGTAGTATACGGGGTCAAGATCCCTGAGATAGCATGGAACCTGCAGAAGAAGATCAAAAGCGGCATCGAGGAGATGACCGATGCTGCGGTCAAGGCGGTGAACATCGTGGTGCAGGGCGTGCGTGAGCAGTCGGACGAGGCGGAAGGCGATGAGTAGGAACAGGCGCCCAAAGGCGCGCGCGGCCTTGATGCAGATGCTTTTCCAGATGGAGGCACAAGGCGATTTCAGCGAGGCGGCTAAGGATTCCTTTGTCGCCAGATACATGGAGGACAGGTCGCAGGAAGCCTATTTCACGAGCTGCTATGAGGCGGTGCGCGACAACCTCGGCGCGATAGACGCCCAAATAGGGGCGGCAAGCGAGAACTGGAAGCTGTCGAGGATAAGCAGGATAGATATGTCCATACTGAGGATCGCGGTCGCGGAGATCATGTTCCTCGACGACGTGCCCAAGGCGGTATCGGCCGACGAGGCCGTGCGCATGGCGAAAATATACAGCAGCGACGACTCCCACAAGTTCATAAACGGCATCTTGGGGCGGATCATACGCTCTGCGGGCGAATGATCCGCGGCGCGGGCTGCGTGCTGGGGATCGACACGAGCAACTACACGACATCCGTGGCGCTTGCCGGCACAGGCGGGCAGGTATTGGCGGACGTGCGGCGGCTGCTTGCGGTGAAAGCGGGCGAAAGGGGGCTTCGCCAGTCAGAAGCCTTTTTTCAGCATGTCGAGTGCCTGCCTTCGCTGCTAGGCGGCATCATGGACAAACATAGGGCGGATATATGCGCCGTGGCAGCGAGCGACAGGCCGCGTTCTGCCAAGGGCTCGTACATGCCGGCCTTCAACGCGGGCGCAAGGTTCGCGCAGACGCTTGCCCAGGCGCTCGGCAAGCCGCTTTTCCTGTTTTCGCATCAGGACGGGCATATACGCGCCGGCATGCACGGCAGCGCCCTCAGCGGGCAGGGCGGCTTCCTGGCGTGGCACCTTTCGGGGGGCACGAGCGAGCTGCTGCTGATCGGCCGCCATGGCGATGGGGCAGAGGGCGCGGCAGGCGCAATGGCCGCGGCAGGCGCCGCAACGGGCGCTGTGGCTGATGAGGCAGGCGCTGTGGCGGGGGCAGAGGCCAAGGCGCGGGCCAGGACAGGCGCGACTGCGGGTGCAAGGGCTACAGTTGCGGCAGAGGCTGCGACCGGGGCAGAGGGCGCGGCAGGCGCTTTTTATGACATAAGGATAATAGGCGGCAGCCTGGACATTTCCTTCGGGCAGCTGCTGGACAGGCTCGGCGTCCGGCTGGGGTACAGCTTCCCCGCAGGCAGGGCCCTCGACGGGGCAGCGCTCGCGGCAGAAGCAGGCGGGGGCCGCAGCGAGCCATGCGGCGACGCGGCGGAAGCAAAGGCAGGCAAGGGCCGCGGCAAGGCGCTGCTGGCCCGCATACCGCTCAAGGGCTTTTACTGCAACCTGTCAGGCATAGAGACACAGTCCGCGCGGCTGGCGGGGCATTGCGACAGCGCCGCGCTTATATCGGAAGTGTTTTCGCAGGCCACCGCCGCCATCGGCACGATCACCGAAAAGGCTGCGGCGGAGCACGGCATCGGCGAGATCCTGTTTACAGGCGGCGTGGCCGCCTCCGCCTATCTGCGGAAAAACCTGGTGCTGAACGGCGCAAAGGCGGTATTCGGGGATCCGAAGCTTTCCAGCGACAACGCCGTGGGCATAGCCCTCCTGGGGGCGGACAGGCTCAGCCGCAGCGGGCCGGGCCCGCGATGATGCAGGGCGCCGTACAAAGTGGGCGCCAGGCGGCGCAGGCCGGCTGCCATCGGGCGCCGTGAGGCGTGATCCGGCGGCGCAGAGGCCGGCTGCCGGCGAGTGTGATCAGGCGGCGCAGGCCGGCTTCCATCGGGCGCCGTGAGGCGCGATCCGGCGGCGTAGAGGCCGGCTGCCGGCGAGTGTGATCCGGCGGCGCAGGCAGGCTGCCGGCGGAAGCCGCGAAGCAGGCACGCTATACGAAAAGGATGACATATGGGAGCGCAAGCTATAAGGGTATCACAAGTAAACGCCTACATCAAACGGGTATTGCAGTCGGATCCCGTCCTTGGCGCCATATCCATCGTAGGCGAGATCTCCAACCTCAAATTCCACAGCTCAGGGCATGTCTACTTTTCGTTGAAAGACAATGCCAGCAAGCTGAACTGTTTTCTGCCTGAGAATATCTTCGAGAAGATCCGGTATGAACTGGCCGATGGGATTGAAATCGTCGCCACCGGGTATATATCTGTTTTTGAGAAAAACGGCACCTATTCCCTGTCGGTCAGGAGCATTTCCGTGGAAGGCGCGGGGGGGCTGGCCGCCGAGTTCGAGAAGCTGAAGGCCAAGCTGGCCTCAGAGGGGCTGTTCGACGAAAAACACAAAAAGGGCATACCCGTGCTGGCCCAGCGGATCGCGGTCGTGACTTCCCCCACAGGCGCCGTGCTGCACGACATCATCAAGATCGCCATGTCGATGGCCAGCTGCCTCGACATACTGATCTGCCCCGTCAAGGTGCAGGGGATAGGGGCGGCGGAAGAGATCGCCGAGGGCATAGACATGCTGAACCGCGTGCACCCCGATATCGACTGCATGATCGTGGGGCGCGGCGGCGGTTCCGCCGAAGAGCTATGGGCCTTCAACGAGGAGATTGTCGCGAGAAGCATCTTCGCGTCGAAAATACCGGTAATCTCTGCGGTGGGCCATGAAACCGACTTCACTATCTCTGACTTCGTGGCTGACTGCAGGGCCGAGACGCCTAGCGCGGCCGCCAAGATCGCCGTGGCCGACACATTGAGCCTGATGGGGCACATCGACAATGCGCGTGCGGCGTTAAGCGAGAAGATCGCCCGTATGGTGGAACGCCTTTCGCTGCGTGTGCAATGCAACAACGCGGAATCGCTTAACAGGATGGCCCTCTACCGCCTACACGAAATGCAGTGGCGCCTGAAGGGGCTGAATTCGGATATGGCCCATGCGGCCGGGTCCGCCCTGGACGCCAAGAAGCGCACGATGGACGCCCTTGCGGCGAACCTAGCGCCACTGAACCCGAAGGCCGTCCTGAAAAGGGGCTATGCCATATTGGAGAACCGGGCCGGCAAGGTGGTATCTTCGGTGCGGGACATAGCGGACGGCGAGACGCTGACTGCCGTGCTGCACGACGGTTCGGCCGAACTGACGGCGCGCAGGCCCTGATGCCGCCGACGCGGCTGGCACATAACTATATTCTGCCGTTTTATTATTTTATTTGGGAGGCTTAATGCTATGGCTGATACAAGCGATAAATCATTACTGTCGTTCGAAGATGCGCTATCCGGGCTTGAAGACGCCGTTTCCGCATTGAAGGACAAATCTGCGACTCTTGAGGAGGCGCTGAAGAATTACGAAGAGGGCATGGCATATTACGCACATTGCGAAGAGATGCTGAACAAGGTGCAGCAGCGGATCGTGTTCCTCGGCAAGGACGGCACGCCTCAAGAAGTCGGGAAAGATGCCAATTACGATGAAAATTTTTAAAGAATACGGCTATTACAAGGAGCTCATCGAGCGCCACATCATGGATTTCATCCCCGAAATAGAGCCGAACAGCAAAACGCTTTACGACTCTATGCACTACAGCCTGGAGAACGGCGGCAAACGCATACGCCCTGCCATGCTCCTGGCTGCCTGCGATCTGTCGGGCGGCGATGTGGCTCAGGCCCTACCCTATGCCTGCGCCATAGAGTACATCCATACCTATTCGCTCATACATGACGATCTGCCGTCAATGGATGACGACGACATGCGGCGGGGCGCGCCTACAAACCATGTGGCCTTCGGCGAGGCCGTGGCAATATTGGCGGGGGACGGGCTGCTCACATCGGCATTCGAGGCCATGAACAAGGATATGCTGATATATTTCGACAGCCCGGAGCTTCTGAAAAGGCGGATCAGGGCCTCCTACGAAATATCCAAGGGGGCCGGCTGCAAGGGTATGGTCGCGGGGCAGATCGCCGACATAGAATCTGAAAACAAATCGGCTTCGAAAGAGCTGATCGACGACATACACCTGAACAAGACCGCCGCCCTCATGGTGGCTGCGGTCAAGGCTGGCGCCTATCTGGGCGGCGCCGGCAAAGAACTAGTCGCGGACCTGGAATCCTATGGCGAGAATATCGGCCTGGCCTTCCAGATAGCCGACGACATCCAGGACACATTGGAGGACAGGGGAGGCGCCACGGCAGACTCAGGCACCATCCGCAACAGGCCCGCATACCCGACGCTCTACGGGCTAGATGAATCGCGTAAGCGCTTCGAGGGCGTCATTGGCAACGCGCGCAAGATCATTGCGCCATACTATGACAATGCGGAATTTTTCGTCGAACTCATTGATATGATCATCGGGTTGGCCGAACGCGGCCAGATCGCTGCCGATGACAAAGCATAAAAACATAAAACATAATATGAAAAAATTTTTACATGAATATGATTTCCCTGCCGAATTGAAGAATATGAGCCCAAAGGAATTAGAGCTTCTATCGACGCTGATCAGGGATTTTTTGATTGAGAGCATATCTAAAACGGGCGGGCATCTCGCCTCAAACCTCGGCATTGTTGAGCTTTCCATCGCGCTGCACAAGGTATTCGACAGCCCCAGCGACAAGATCGTCTGGGATGTGGGGCATCAATGCTATGTGCACAAACTCCTGACCGGGAGGGCCGGCAGTTTCGGGACATTGAGGCAGCTGGGCGGCCTGAGCGGCTTCCCCAAACGGGAAGAAAGCCCCCACGATTTCTTCAACTCCGGCCATAGCAGCAATTCAGTCTCCGCTGCCATTGGCTTCGCGGCCGCCAGGGATCTGGCCGGCGGCACGGGCGAGGTCATAGCAGTCATAGGCGACGGCGCCCTTACAGGTGGCGAGGCCTTCGA
>JAIRSA010000004.1 GCA_031255695.1 Eubacteriales Family XIII. Incertae Sedis bacterium
CCCGGTTTGGTTTTTTTTCATCACATAATACGTACTGTATTTTTATAAAAAAATCGCAAATCACACCCAAATCTGTATTGCATTTTATGTTTTGTTGGTGTATACTAAAGGTGCAACGATGCGTGTAATTCAATAAATAATGTAATTATTTCAAAAACCTTCAATTTGGCTGGAATTGGCAGGGGCTGCGGCAGCGGGCGCGACGATTGGCGCAGGGGCGGCGGAAGCTGGAAGCGGCAGGCAGTTGGGGCGAAGGCGGCAGGGGCGGCGGAAGCTGGCGCAGGGGCTGCGGCAGCTGGAAGCGGCAGGGGCGGCGGAAGCTGGCGCAAGGGCAGCAGGGGCTGCGGCAACAGGGGTAGGCACATCGGCGGTATAAACGAGGGCGAGAGAGCAAAAACACGGGACGAGAGAGCAAAAGCACGGTATGAACACGACGAAAAGCAACATTTATCATAGAGCATTAACGGTATTTCCGGAAGGCAGCGCCTACCTAGAGCGGCCGAGGATCGGCCAGTTGCTCGAAAAGGCGCTAAACTATCCTTATATAACTGTATCCGCCGGCCTCGGCTTCGGCAAGACGCAGGCCGTCTATGCCTTCCTGCAGTCCGCCGGCACCCCCGTTGTATGGGTGACGCTTTCGGCGCGTGACAATGACTGCGCCCGTTTTTGGGACGGCTTCGCGCGGACGGTGGAGACTTACAGCAGGAAGATGGCGTCGCGCATGGATGCCATCGGCTTCCCCGGCACGGACGAGCTTTACGCGAAGGCCATCGCCATCCCAGAGGAGGAACTCCCGCCGAACCAGAAGTGCGTCATCGTCTTCGACGATTTCCACATGATCAGCGACCCCTCCGTGCTGCGCTTTTTCAAACGCATCATACAGACGCCATTCCCGAATATCAACCTGGTGCTCATAACGCGCGCCGATCCGGCGCTTGGCACGGTCAGCCTGCTGTCAAAGGGGCTCCTCGCCAATATAAATGAAGACGACCTGCGCTTTACCGAGGACGAGACGGCGCAGTATTTCCGTCTGCTCGACATCAGCCTGTCCCCCGAAAGCCTCGCGAACATCCATGGCGACACCGCGGGCTGGCCCTTCGCCATCAGCCTCATTGGCAGATCACTGAAGAAGGACCCTTCGAACGAGCGGAACGCGCGGACCGCCATGAAACTGAACATTTTCCAGATGATAGAGGAAGAGGTGTTCTCTGTCGCTCCCGAGGCATTGCAGAAGCTCCTTGTGAGGCTCTCGCTGATAGACAGGTTCTCTTCCAGCCTGGTTTCAATCCTGGCGGGCGACGAGGCCCTGCTGGGCGCGATGAACAAGATCAATTCACTTATACATTATGATATATACCTGCACACTTATATGATCCATCACCTGTTCCTGGACTATCTGCGCCAGAAGCAGGGCATGCTGAGCGAAGAGGAGAAGCAGGAGGCCTATTCGAAGGCGGCGCGCTGGTGCGACGAAAACGACTATAAGATGGATGCCATATCGTATTATGAGAAGGCGGGCGACTACAAGGCCATAATAAGGATAGTGTACCACTTCCCGATCCAGGTGCCGTCAGACCAGGCCCTGCGCGTCCTCGACATATACGCGAGGGCGCCGTCGGAGATGCTGGAGGCCATCGTGCCTTATCACCTGCAACATGCGCGCCTGCTGATGAGCATCGGCCGCTATGACGACGCCATCGCCGAAATAAATGCGCGCATCGAGAAATATTCAGCGCTCCCGCCCTGCGACTTCAACAATCAGGTCCTGTGCGGCGCCTACGAAGCGCTCGGAATAACGAGCTACCTTATGCTGCCTCTCACGGACCGCTGCGATTTTGACGCTCCTCTGGAAAAGGCGGACTACTATTATCGGCTGAGCCCCTACCCGGAGTCCGGGCCCGTCACCAGCGTCAGCATTGACGCGTGGGCGTCCAAGGTCGGGACGGCGAGGAGCGGGGCCATGGAGGAGTATATCGCCGTGCTTTCCCGCGCCGTCCCCCACGCCATGAATGTCCTGAACGGCTTCATGTTCGGGCTTGACGACCTGGCCCAGGGCGAGCTGCTGTTCTATAAGGGCGACCCGAAAAACGCCGGGAAGTTCTTCATGCAGGCGGTCCACAAGGCGGAGGAGCGCAGCCAGTACGAGATACGCAACAGGGCCTTGTTCTATCTCATGCGCATTGCCGCGGCGCAGGGGGATTTCTCCAAGATCCAGGATGTGCTGCAGAAGCTTGGCGAACAGCTTGAGATGCGTGAGTATCTGCCCCGCTTCGCCACATTCGACATCGTGTCGGCCTGGTATTATTCGCTCATCGGGCAGACGGGGCTGGCCGCCAAGTGGCTGGTCGGCGGCGCCGTACAGAATGAAATCAGCTCTTTCAACACTGATTTCGGCAACTGCGCCAAGATGCGGCTGTATTATGCGGACAGGCGGCACCATGAACTGCTTTCGCTCATCAATTCGTATGAGGGGCGCAGCACCGTGCTTTTCGGGAAGCTTGAGCTGCGGACGCTCAAGGCTGTGTGCGAATACCAGATAAAGGACAGGGCGGCCGCGTTCGCCTCCCTGCGCGAGGCCTATGACATGGCCCTCTCGAACGCCCTGATCATGCCGTTCGTCGAATTCGGCAAGGACATGCGCACGCTCACGGCGGCCATGATGCGTGAGGACGGCTGCGGCGTGCCCCGCGAATGGCTTGAGATGATCAACCGTAAATCCGCGACCTACGCCAAGCGGCTCTCGAATATTGTCTTCGAATATAAGAGGGCGAACAATATCGACAATGATGTGCAGCTCTCGCCCAGGGAAATGGAGATACTGCGCGACCTGTACAACGGGCTGACGCGCTCTGAGATAGCCGCCAGCCACAATCTGTCGGTGAACACGGTCAAGCTGGTGCTGAATACGGTCTACGCGAAGCTAGGCGCCGACAATGTGGCGGACGTGATACGGAACGCGCTTGACCTCAAGCTGCTGTAGGGC
>JAIRSA010000063.1 GCA_031255695.1 Eubacteriales Family XIII. Incertae Sedis bacterium
CCGGTATACATCGAGGCCAGCCATGCGCTGTACATCACGGCCACAGCGGTTGCCTACGTGAACATAACGAGCGACGGCGGGACCGGGCCAGGGCCTACCGGGCCTGGCGTGAAGCTGCCAGGCATGACGGTGACGGCACAGTCGATCAGCGTCACATATGACGGCAGCCCGCACATGATACAGCCGGCAGTGACGAACGTGAGCGGCGCATTGGTGAGGTATTCGACCGATGGAGTGACCTACACGGCAGCATTGCCGCCGGGCTGGACCGCAGTCGGAAACTACACCGTATATGTACAGGCGAGCCACGATCTTTACATCACGGCGTCCGCTACAGCCACAGTAGCCATCACGAACGCCGGTGGCGGCGGCGGTGGCGGCGGCGGTGGCGGCGGAGGCGGCGGAGGCGGCGGTCCATTGCCGCCAGCCCCTGACGACGGGCTGACCACGATCGGCGACGACGAGACGCCGCTGGCGGCCTTCCTGGCCGAGCATATCAAATACCTGAACGGGTATCCGGACGGCACCGTAAGGCCAGATGCAGGCATTACAAGGGCAGAGACTGCGACTGTACTCTTCAGGCTGCTTTCCGACCCGCAGAAGCAGGTCCCGGCAGCATCCACATTCAGCGACGTGGCGGACGGCCTGTGGTACAGCCAAAGCATAGCGTACATGGCAGCCAAGGGTATCCTCAAAGGCTATGGCGACGCTACATTCCGGCCGAACGCGATGATAACGCGCGCCGAGCTGGTAAGCCTGCTGATGAGGCTCGAAGACACTACGCCGCCGGCAGTAAATGTCGCTTTTGCGGACATCGCGGGCCACTGGGCCGAACAAGACATACTGGGAGCGGCGGCCAAGGGCTGGATCCGTGGCTATGAGGATGGGACATTCAGGCCACAGAGCGAGGTCACAAGGGCAGAGGTCGTGACGATCGTGAACAACATGCTGAATCGCGGCATAGACATCGAGGACATACCGGCAGACGCCCCAAGCTATGTAGATCTCAGCGCGTCGCATTGGGCATATGCAGATATAATAGAAGCTTCAGCCCCGGATCATGCGTACACGCGCAAAGAGAACGGGCAGGAAATATGGCAGCCCTTGGGCGGCGGCGAGCCAGCCCCGGCCGAGGCAGCCACAGAGCCCGGCGCGGGGGCCGCTGCGGAAGCGGCCGCCGGGGCATAAGGTTAGGCAATGGCGGGGCTGCCACTCTGTAGGCAGCGGCCCGCGCAACGCAGACAGGACATCAGGCAGCAGAAGGCGCCGCCCTATAGGCGCCGGCGGGGGGCAAGCCCTCACTGGCCCTATAGGCGCCGGCGGGGGCAAGCCTTCACCGGCCCTATAGGCGCCTCGCTGCAAGCCTGTGTATATTGGAAGTTGCATAATAAAACAATAGTCGTGTGGTGTTGAGATGAAAAAATACCGTTCTTCGAAAAAAAGCAGGCTTCTGGCGGCGCACAAGAGAAAGGCGTTGACAAGGAGGAAAAGGGCGGAGGCACAGCTCAGATTCCAGATATTGGAAAGAGCCGAAGGTGCCCGCAGGAAGGGCAAGGAGATGCCTTCCGCAGTATCGCTGTCGATCGCGCTGGCCTTCGTGCTGGTGCCGGCTTCCGCCTACGCGGCAGACGGCTCAGGCGATTATGTGAATGCGGCCGACGTGCTGCCGGCAGCAGCTGCCGCCGCACAGGCGCAGGGGACTGTGCCTGACGCGACCGTAGGCGACTACTACAGTGCGCTCCTGGATGAGGGGGCAGGCCTCGCCGGCTTTGCGCCGGAAGTGCCCGCCGTGCAGGAAAGCGTGTCCGCCGGGCCGGGGGCCGGATTGCAGCCAGCGATTGCGGCCACCCCTGCGCTTGAGGAATTTCTAGGCGCCGCGCCCCCGGCAAGCACGCTTGGGATGGCCCACGGCAAGGCCTCCGCGAAAGTGGACAGCGGCCGGCATTACAAGAATCTGGAGCGGCGTTCGTCCGATGGGGTGAAGCTTGCTTTGCAGAAGCCGCCGGCACCGGCGCCAAGCACTGCTGGGATGCTGGTCGGGGAGATCGCTTCTGCGGACTCCATAGACTGGTCTGGCAGCGCGGCCGAAGCCGCAGCGTATAGCGCGGTCGACATAGCGGGCACCTTCGTGGTCGGCATAGCGGGCGGCAGCAGCGATGTGGTGGACGCGGAGACGCCGGCCGTCCAGGCCTCTGCAGAACTGGCAGAGTTCATTGACAAGCTGCCGGCAGACGACGCGGACGGCGGGGCTGCCGCTTCGGCGGATACCGCCATAGCCACAGCGGGCAGCGGGGACGCCTCGGCAGGCGCCACCATAGAGACGGAGGGCGGCGAGGGCATACCGACGGATGGCGCCGTAGGCGCATCGGACAGCGAAGACGCCTTGACAGATGCCGCCATAGCGGCGGAAGGCGGCGAGGGCATACCGACAGATAGCGCCGTAAACGCAGCGGACAGTGGGGACGCCCCGACAGACGCCGCCATAGCGGCAGAAGACGAGGGCATACCGACAGATAGCGCCGTAAACGCAGCGGACAGTGGGGACGCTCCGACGGATGCCGCCATAGCAGCAGAAGGCAAGGATATCGGCAAGGGCGGGGCAGGCCGGAATGGCGGCGCAGGAAAAGGCGCCGTTGGGCAGCCCGCAGATATAGCAAAGGGAGAAGCCGGGCAGCCTGCCGACATAGGCAAGGGCGGCAACAATAAGCCCGCTGTCACAGGCGATGGCGAAACGGACAGCACGGAACCGACGCAGGGCGATGGCCCGGCGGATGTGCCGACAGAAGACGGCACTGCGGATCCGGCTGCCGGCGCGGACGCTATCCTGCCTGACAGCGAAGACGATCCGGACGCCGGTCCGGACGGGGCCACGCATGACGGCGAAGACGATCTGGACGCCGGCCCGGACGGGGCCACGCCTGACGGGGACGGCGATCCGGCCACCGACGTGGACGTGATCCTGCCCAAGGATGAGGATCAGGCGCTGCCGGACGATATAGGCGGAGAGGGCGCCGGTACGGACAACATAGCCGAACAGGCCGACAGGCCGCTGAACTATACGATAAACTTCTCGGCGGACAGCGAAGGCGTGGTATATGGCAGGGTCTATGGTTCCGCGTCGGACAGACCCGCAGGGAATGCCACAAGCATACAGGATGAGTTCATGCTGAGGCTTGTGGGGGATAACGGGTCTTCGTATTCGTTTTCCATATTTGACGGCGCGAAGCTCAATCTCACAGGCCTGCCGGATGGGTATTACTGCGCTGCGGTAGCGCGGGCGACCTACGGTTTCGAGCTGGATTCGATCCAGCTTGGGGGAGAGTATATAAGCGAGAACGACACATTCGTGATAATAGACGGCGAGATGGAGTCGTCGCTGAAGGTGAACTTCAGGCGCAGCAGCAAGCGGATCTTCGCCATGGTAGTGGGCGCGGAATTCTCTGCGGGCGTGCCGGATGTCTTTGATCTGCTGGAAGAAGAGCTGTTGGATCCGGAGATCACGGACGGCGCGATAGAGATGCCGGATCTGGATGTCACCGAGGGCGCGATAGAGATGCCGGATCCGGATGTCACGGAGGGCGCGATAGGCCCGCCTGACGAAGATGAGGGCCTTCCGCCTGAAGACGACGAGGAAATTCCGCCCGAAGAGCCTGGCAAGCTGGAAGACGATGACGGCACAGGCGGCGGCGAAGACGGCGGCAGCCAGGATGAAAACGCCCTTCCGCCCGAAGAAGACGAAGGCCTCCCATCCGGCGGCCCCGGCAAGCTGGAGGATGACGATATGGATCCGGGCGAGCCAGGCAGGCTGGAGGATGAAAACCTTCCTTCAGGAGACCCCGGCAAGTTCGAAGACGACGGTTCCGGAGCCGGCGGGGCCGGAGACGGCGGCCCTGAATCCGGCGCGGCCGGCGAGCCTGTAGATGGCGGCTTCGGGCCCGAAGAAGGCGAAGACGGCTTAGAGGGCAAGATCTAGACAGTATCGGCTTTCACAAGCTGAGCGCATCGCGTCAACGTCGGTGCCTCAGCTTGTTTATGTACAAGCACGGCCGCCAAGCCGGTCCCCGCCCAGTTCCGCCGGCATTGCGCCTGTAGGTTCGGGTTAGGCTGCGGTCCAGGCCTCACTGCCCTGCCCACATGCGGACTGCAAGAATGCCAGAATCTTTTAATGCGGAATTGTTTTTATTGCGAATCGGTATTATAATAATTGGCAGGAGGTACGATGCAATGAAGCATACAATTTCAGTGGTCATGGAGAACAAGCCCGGTGTCCTTTCGCGGATTTCCGTGCTGCTAGCGCGCAAAGGCTTCAATATTGACAGCATTACAGCGGGGCCTACAAGCAATCACGACATCACGAGGATGACGGTGGTTG
Source organism: Eubacteriales Family XIII. Incertae Sedis bacterium (assembly GCA_031255695.1). Lineage (GTDB taxonomy): Bacteria > Bacillota > Clostridia > Peptostreptococcales > Anaerovoracaceae > JAISED01. The sequence goes on from JAIRSA010000063.1 coordinate 4,373, forward strand.
TGGAGGGCGACGACTATGTTGCCGAACAGGCGGCGCAGCAGCTGGAAAAACTGATGGATGTGGTGACCGTGCAGCGTCTTGATGACCAGAACTCGACGCGCAGGGAGCTGATACTGATCAAGATCAGGCTCCCCAAAGAGCAGAGGAGCGAGATCATTGACCTTGCCAAGATCATGGAATGCGAGATTGTGGATATCACGCATACCACGCTGATGCTTGAGCACAGCGACAGGCCGGAGAAGATCGATCTTCTCGTGGATCTGCTTGCGGGCTACGAGATACTTGAGATGGCCAGGGGCGGGGCCATTGCCTTGCAGAAGGGCGAAGAAGCCGTTTCGGCGCAGGGCAGCTGACAGCCCATGGAATATGGGGCGGGCGCGGCCTAGGCGCCGTGCGCCTGCCCAGCGGGGGGCCCCAGGCATCGGGCGCCCGCCGAGCCCTACAATACGTTATATCTAAAATTGGCATTATATCTGCCGCCAAGGAACTAGCAACAGATTATCAACAGAAAAGGAATTTTGCGGTATGAAAAAACTTAAAGGCGCATGCATTATCGGCCAATCAGGCGGGCCGACATCGGTTATCAACGCGAGTGCTCAGGGGTGCATAGAAGCGGCATTGAAGTCAGACGCAGTCACGAAAGTCTATGGGGCGGCTTTTGGGATCACTGGAGTGTTGGAGGACAGGCTCTACGACCTTACTTTGGAGGAACCTGCGGAAATTGCCAGGATGAGGCATACGCCTTCGGCAATATTCGGGTCATGCCGGTACAAGCTTGCGGACCCCCTCACCAACGATACGGATTACCAGAGGATACTGGACGTTTTCAAGAAGTACGATGTGAGGTATTTTTTCTATAATGGCGGCAATGATTCCATGGACACGTGCAGCAAGATTAGCGCCTTCCTGGGGCAGAACAATTATGACTGCCGCGTGATAGGGATCCCGAAGACCATCGACAATGACCTCGCGTGCACTGACCATTGCCCAGGCTACGGCAGCGCGGCGAAATATGTGGCCTACACATGCATGGAGGTGGGGCTTGACGCCAAGGTCTACGGCAATGGCTCCGTGACCGTGCTGGAGATCATGGGCAGGAACGCCGGCTGGCTCACCGCCGCGTCGGCGCTCGCGAAATCCATGGGCTCCGGCCCCGATCTGATCTACCTGCCGGAAGTCCCCTTCGACCTCGCCGACTTCATCTCGGACGTCAGCCGGATACATGACAGGCAGCGTGACGTGATGGTCGCGGTCTCCGAGGGGATCAAGGACAAGAACGGCACATATATATCGTCGTATTTTTCCGACACATCGAAGGACAGGGACGCCTTCGGCCACGCCCGCATGGGCGGCCTGGCGGGCAGCCTGGCGAACTTCGCCAATGCCAAGATCAAGGCGAAGGTCAGGGGGATAGAGCTGTCGCTGCTGCAGCGCTGCGCTGCGCACGTCGCGTCGAAGACCGATATCGACGAGGCCTATCTCGCGGGCAAGACCGCTTTCGATACGGCCGAGTCGGGCATAAGCGACAAGATGATCGCCTTCAAGCGCGAGGACGGCCCGGAATACAAGTGTGCGCCGGTCCTGGTCGATCTCGTGGATGTGGCCAACCAGGAGAAGAAGGTGCCGCGCGAATGGATAAATGTTTCCGGCAATGGCCTGCTTGAGCCATTCCTGGATTATGTCAGGCCGCTCATACAGGGCGAGACCGATCTGCAGATCTCAGGGGGCGTGCCGCATTTCGCATCCCTCAAGAAGATCATGACAAGGGAGACATAGGCCGCTCGCCGGGGCCGGTCTAGCCCTGCATGGCGCGCTTCATCGAGCGGACGTAGCTGTACAGCGGATCGGCCGCATCGGCGCCGTGCCCGGCTATTATATCGACAATGGCGCTGCCGACTATGACGCCGTCTGCATGGCGCGCCAGATCGGCAGCCTGCGACGGGCTGTGTATGCCGAAGCCGACCGCCACCGGAGTGGCGCTGTGCTTGCGGATCTCCGACACTATTGCCGGGATCCCCGCGCCGATTTCCGCCCTTACGCCTGTGACGCCCAAGGATGAAACGAGATAGATGAACCCTTGGGCGTTTTTCGAAAGCTTTTCGATGCGTGCCGATGACGTGGGCGCGATGAGCGTGATTATGTCGATGCCATGCCTCTGCGCATGCCCCGACAGCTCGCCCTGCTCCTCAAAAGGCAGGTCGGGCAGGATGGCCCCGCTGACGCCGCAGGCCGCGCATTCGGCGAAAAACCGGCTGTAGCCGAAATTGAATACAGGATTGACATAGGTCATAAAAAGCAGGGGCGCTTTCAGGGCGCCCTTCAGCGATCTTGCGATCCCGAACGCGCTGTCAAGCCCCGACGTGCCGGAGGCGAAAGCCCGCAGATTCGCCTTCTGTATCGTCTCGCCCTCAGCGATGGGATCCGAAAACGGTACGCCCAGCTCTATTATGTCCGCCCCCGCCTCGGCCATCTTCAGTATGTACTCGCGTGTCTTCCCGACATCCGGGTCGCCCGCCATCAGATATGCGATGAATGCCTTGTTGCCGTTTTCGAACGCCGCACTTATCTTGCTATTCATTGATATTCTCCCCCGTGTACCTCGCTATCGCGGCCACGTCCTTGTCGCCGCGCCCTGAGAGGCAGATTATGATGATGTGCTCCCGGCCCAGCCCGCCCGCGTGCCGCATCGCCCACGCGATGGCATGTGCGGATTCTATGGCTGGGATGATGCCCTCCATTTTCGAGAGGTAGTAGAAGGCGCCGACCGCCTCGCTGTCCGTTATGGCGACGTATTCCGCCCGCCCGCTTGCGTGCAGCGCAGCGTGTTCGGGGCCGATGCCGGGGTAGTCCAGCCCGGCCGATATGGAGTAGACGGGCGAGATCTGCCCCGCCTCATCCTGGCAGAAATACGATTTCATGCCGTGCAGTATGCCCACGCGCCCCCTAGCTATCGTGGCCGCGTGCCGTTCGGTGTCAATGCCCTCGCCGGCCGCCTCGCAGCCGATCAGCCGTACGCTGGGCTCGTCTATGAAATGGCGGAACGCGCCGATGGCGTTTGAGCCGCCGCCGACGCAGGCCACGACGGCCGTAGGCAGCCGGCCCTCCTTTTCGAGTATCTGGGACTTCGCTTCGCGGCTGATGACGCTCTGGAAATCGCGCACGATGGTGGGGAAGGGGTGCGGCCCCATCACCGAGCCAAGCACGTAGTGTGTGTCGTCTATGCGCCTGGTCCATTCGCGCATAGTCTCATTGACGGCATCCTTCAATGTCATCGTCCCCGATGTCACTTCGCGCACTTCCGCGCCGAGCATGCGCATGCGGTAGACGTTGAGCGCCTGGCGGATGGTGTCCTCCCTGCCCATGAACACCTCGCATTCCAGGCCAAGCAGGGCGGCCGCAGTCGCCGCCGCCACGCCGTGCTGCCCGGCGCCCGTCTCGGCGATTATGCGGGTCTTGCCCATCTTCTTGGCGAGCAGCGCCTGTCCGAGCACGTTGTTTATCTTGTGGGAGCCGGTATGGTTGAGGTCTTCGCGCTTCAAGTAGATCTTGGCGCCGCCGAGGTCCTTGGTCATGTTTTCGGCATAATACAGCAGCGAGGGCCTGCCTGCGTATTCGCGCAGCAGGTAGTCGAGCTCCTCGCCGAACTGCCGGTCTTCCTTATAATAGGCGTATGCCT
>JAIRSA010000116.1 GCA_031255695.1 Eubacteriales Family XIII. Incertae Sedis bacterium
CCAAGGCGGTGACCAGGGGCAACGGGCAGGTCGGCGAGGTGGTGACAGGCAGCGCCCGCGCGTTCGACAACATCCCGCTGAGGATACCGTACAAGGGCGAGCTTCTGCTCAGGGGCGAGGCCGTGATCAGCTATGCGGATTTCGAGCGGCTGAACGCCGAGATAGAGGATGTGGCGCTGAAATACAAAAATCCGAGGAACCTCAGCAGCGGGAGCGTGCGCCAGCTGAACAGCAAGGTGACGGCAGAGCGCCACGTGAGGTTCTACGCATTCGCCCTGGTGGGCGCCGGATCAGCTACGGGCGCGGCGACTGACGCCACAGGGGCGCAGACCGCTGACGCCACGGCAGCCATGGTGCCTCCACGGGAATCGCGGGAGGCCCAGATGCGCTTCATCGCCTCGCTCGGCTTCCAGACGGTGGAATATTTCCCGGTCACGGCCGACGATGTAGAAGAAAGGGTCAAGTGGTTCGCGGAGCATGCCGAGGCGAACGGCCTGCCCTCCGACGGCCTTGTGCTCACCTTCGACGACATTGCCTACAGCGAGTCGCTGGGCAGCACATCCAAATTTCCGAGGGATTCCATAGCGTTCAAATGGCAGGACGAACAGCGCGAGACAGTGCTCCGCGAAATCGAATGGAGCGCGTCGAGGACGGGGCTGATAAACCCCGTGGCCATTTTCGACCCCGTCGAGCTTGAGGGGACGACGGTGAGCCGCGCCAGCGTGCACAACGTCAGCATCATGCAGGAGCTGAAACTGGGCATAGGCGACACCATAAGCGTCTACAAGGCCAATATGATAATACCCCAGATAGCCGGGAACCTGACTATGAGCGGCAGCGCCGGCATACCGGAGGCCTGCCCCGTCTGCGGCGCAGACACATTGATAAAGGATGAAAACGGCGTGAAATCGCTGTACTGCCCAAACGATGGCTGCCTTGCGAAGCGCATAAAATCATTCACGCATTTCGTGGGCCGGGACGCGTTGAACATAGAAGGGCTGTCCGAGGCCACACTTGAGAAATTCATCGCCGCCGGGTTCATCCACGAGCCGGCGGATCTGTTCAAGCTGGAGCGTTTCCGCGATCAGATCGTGGCCATGGAGGGGCTGGGCGAGAGGTCGTATGAGAACCTGTCCGCCGCAATAGACAAGGCACGCGTGACTTCACAGGTGCGGCTGCTGTACAGCCTGGGCATCCCCGGCGTAGGCCTGGCGAACGCCAAGCTGATATGCGGTGCCTGCGGGCACGACTGGGAGAGCATCCAGGCATGCGGGAAGGACGAACTGATAGAGATAAACGGCATAGGGGATATCATGGCCGACAACTTTGTGAACTATTTCACAAACGGGGCCAACCTCACGGCCGTCGCCCATATACTTGAGCAGATAAGCTTCGAGGAAGCGCCCCAACAGCAGGAGGCCACGCTCAAGGGCCTGACCTTCGTGATAACGGGCAGCCTCGCCACATACACAAACCGGGGCGAACTGAAAACGGCGATCGAGGCGCACGGCGGCAAAGCCGCAGGCTCCGTGTCCTCCAAGACCGACTATCTCATCAACAACGACAGGCTCTCGAACTCATCAAAGAACAAGACAGCCAAAGAGCTTGGAGTGCCGATAATAGACGAAGCGCAGATCAGGGACTGGCTGGACAAAGGGATCGCCCCAACGGATTGAGCGGGATCGCCTGTTTCATTTTTTGTGCCGGGACTGTTTACATAGTGCAGCTGAGTATAGATGTAACCAAAATGACAACGCAGATGCACCAAGTGTTATGTAGCGCGTCATCGTACCTCATGGATACTTTTATTGATAATATGAGAAGCAAGGTATAGTCAAATGGCAAAGAAGAAAAACGAAGTCACCATCAACTATCACATCAAGAAGGTGATTGAGGACTTGGAACTGCTGCCGGAGGCAACTATCCGAAAATTTCGGACAGTTCAAACCGAGGGCGAGCGGCAGGTAACACGCGATGTGGAGCATTGCAGCTTACAGATGATAATCGCCGTGGGCTTCAAGGTCAACTCCGAATTGTGGTACTATTGACAAAGGACAGGATAATGAAGGAGGGGCGACGATGTTTGACTGGAACGAACTTGGCCATTGCCGGGAAAACAACCGCATTGAAGCGAAGCGGGCACAGGGCGGCTTGCCGTCTTCTATTTGGCAAACATATTCTGCCTTCGCCAACACGCAGGGCGGTTTCATCCTACTGGGAGTGGCGGAGCGGGACGACAAGACGCTTTATGCTGTAGGCGTCCAAGAGCCGGAGCGGTTGGTCAAGGAATTTTGGGATACCGTCAACAACCGCCAGAAGGTAAGCGCTAGCATCCTCTTGGACAAGCACGTCCGCATCGAGGCAGTTGACGGCAAAGACATCATTGTCATTGAAGTCAGGAGGGCCGACCGGGGATTGCGGCCGGTATTCCTGAACAAAAATCCGCTTACGGGCACATATCGGCGTAATGGCGAAGGCGACTATCTATGCACACCGGAGGCGGTGAAGGCGATGATGCGGGACAGCGGCGAGAAAACGCAGGACATGCTGGTGATGGACGGCATGTCGTTGGACGTGTTCGACTACGTAAGCCTGCGCCATTTCCGCAACCGCATGAAGTTCACGCGCCCCGAACATGTGTGGGAGACGCTGGAGGACGTGGAGTTTCTGCAAAAGCTAGGCGCAATCAGTGTAGGGGAGGACGAGAAGCTGCATCCCACCGCTGCGGGGCTTCTGATGTTCGGGTACGAATATGAAATCATGCGGGAATACCCCAACTATTTTCTCGACTACCAAGAGCATTATGATGCCGATGTGCGCTTCACAGACAGGATCTATTCATCTTCCGGCGAATGGAGCGGCAATGTCTGCGATTTCTTTTTTAAGGCATACAACAAGCTGATTCAGAACCCGAAGATAAAAATCCCTTTCAAAATGAAAGACGGGCTGACCCGCCTTGACGACACGCCTATTCATGGGGCGCTGCGCGAAGCATTGGCAAACTGCGTTTCAAATGCGGACTTTTATGGCGAGAGGGGCTTGGTTGTCCGCAATAACATCGACGAAATCATTCTTGAAAACCCTGGCAGTTTTCGCATCGAACTGCGCGAGGCGCTCAGCGGCGGCGTTTCCTCGCCCAGGAATGCAGTGATCCTGAAAATGCTGAACCTCCTCAATATAGGCGAGCGCACTGGCAGCGGCATACCGATGATTTTTGCGGCATGGAAGGGCGAGGGTTTCGACGAGCCGGTCTATACTGAGACAATAGAGACAAACAGAAGCAGTTTGTCGCTTCCCTTGGTTAAGGGGGGCGGCAAAAAACAAGCGATAAAAAACAAGCGACAAAAACAAGCGATAACGGCCGATGAGGCTTCCAAATCCAAGAAAGGCGATGAAAGGAAGCGCAGCATCGTTGACTATCTGTCCCTCCATGCCGCTTCGACGTCAAAGGAGGTCGCGGGGCATCTCGGCATTAGCCCTGACCGCGCGCGGGTTTATCTGCAGGAGATGGCGGCCGACGGGATTGTGATCAAGGAGGGCGAGAACCGCAACCGGACATACAGGCTGGAGCCATAAGGCGCGAATACAGCAATGGCGGAGGATATTAAAAAAGCATAATTATTGGCCAGAAAAACTTGGATGGATGGTGAAATGATGGGCAACGCGAAGAAAATAAAGGAATACTGCCTGACGCTGCCGGGGTCATACGAGGATTACCCCTTCGATTTTGAAACCCCGGCCTCACTTCGCGTTATTCTCGCCGCACCAGGCGGCGATCTCGGCAATAAGCGTGAGCTGCTCTTCGCCGAAAGATTTGTACGGGAACTGCACCGCGCCCTTGCTCGTCTTGTAGCCGCATAGCTGCGGAGCGAAGTGCTCCATAGCTTCCGCGCCAGGGTAGATGCCGAGGTGGCTTTTCTGCGCGGCGAAGTGGATTAGATTGTGCTTCATCCAGAATGTCGGCATTTGGTATGCGATCTTTTCCGTTGCGCCCTCCGGCATCGCGGCACGGATTGTTTCGCGGACGGAGCGCAGCAGCGGCTGCAGCGTTTCCGCCTGTGCCGCGATGTAATCGTCGATGACGGGCCCGGCCTGCCGCGCGGCGGCTTTCGGTTTCTTCTGTTTTGGCTTTGGCACGGGCGTCGCTTTGTCAAGCTCGCCGACAGCCTGCTCACAAAGGGCCCTGTCCTCTACATCGAGGATATAATGCTCCTTGGCGCCTTCATAGGGTCTGCCGCGCTCCGCGCCATGCATAAGCCCATCCAGGCAAGGCAGCATCTTGACGAACGGCGTGCAGTCGCAGACAAGCACAAGCGGTTTCTCATTGATGTAGACCATATACTCGCCGAACATTTTCTTGTAGCGAACATTGCCCGCGAATGCGAGCTGGCCCACTACATATTCGATGTAGTCCAGAGTCGTTGCCATAGCTGCCCCTCCTTTCAAATCCACATAGATGTGGTTAAAACGCAATTGCTGGAGAACTTTAGGTGCTGGTAGGCGACGATGTTGCCCCGCCGCTAAATCGTCCAGATTGGCACAATCATAGCAGTGCGGTCAAGGGCGGAGAAGTCTTGCTTGGTGCACACGACCGCGCCCAATCCACGGGGGATGCTGGCTTTGTCCAGCACTTTGAATGAGCGTGCCAGTTCGGTCCCCGGCGATGCCGTCTTCTTGAT
>JAIRSA010000181.1 GCA_031255695.1 Eubacteriales Family XIII. Incertae Sedis bacterium
CAAAAACTTGAACATATGTTCGGGATATGCTATACTATGTCCATGGACACTCTCATGCTTGAAAAACTGAAGATTCTCAGCGACAGCGCGAAGTACGATGTCTCGTGCGCTACGAGCGGGGTCGACAGGACGAACGTGGGCCGCATCGGCAATGCCTGCGCCGCAGGGATATGCCATTCCTGGACTGCGGACGGGCGCTGCGTCAGCCTGCTGAAAGTGCTGTTTACGAACAACTGCGTCTACGACTGCAAATACTGCGTGAACAGGCGCAGCGCGGACGTGGCGCGGGCGAGCTTCGAGCCAGGCGAACTGGCTGCGCTGACCATGGAGTTTTACCGCAGGAACTATATCGAAGGGCTGTTCCTGAGCTCGGCGGTCGAAAGGACGCCTGACGAGACTGCGGAAAGGATCTGGCAGTGCCTGCACATGCTCAGGGAAACGCATGGCTTCGCGGGCTACATACATGCGAAGGTAATACCGGGGGTGTCGCCGGAGATAATACACCGCATCGGCATGGTGGCGGACAGGATGAGCGTGAATATAGAGCTGCCCTCCCAAGAGAGCCTTTCGAAGCTGGCGCCTCAGAAAAAGAGCGGCGGGATCTTCCGGCCGATGAGACAGATCGCGCAGACGCTGGCCGAACAGAAAACCCTCAAGGGGCCGGGCTTCATGGACCGCTTCGCGGGCCAGCGCGCAGACGCAGCGCAACGCGCCGGGATAACAGGCCAGGGCGCGAACATAGTGGCCGGCGACGGGAGCCTGGCGGAAATGGCTGCGGGCAGCCCCATCATGCTCAGGGAGAGCGGAAGGAAGTATAAAGAGCGCTTTGCGCCAGGCGGGCAATCCACGCAGATGATCATCGGCGCTTCGCCTGAGAGCGACAGGCAGATCATAAAAACATCGGAATCCCTCTACACGGCATTCAAGCTCAAGAGGGTCTACTTTTCAGCCTATATCGCAGTGGCAGAGTCGCCGGATCTGCCCACCAGATTCTCGCCGCCACAGCTGAAGCGTGAGCACAGGCTTTACCAGGCCGACTGGCTCCTGCGTTTTTACGGCTTCAGTGCTGACGAAATACTTGATGAAAACCATCCATTCCTGGACACGGACCTCGATCCGAAGATCATCTGGGCCCTGCGCCATATCGAGCTGTTCCCCATAGAAGTAAACAAGGCGCCGCTTGAAGAGCTGCTGCGCATACCTGGCGTAGGCACCGTCTCCGCCATGCGCATTGTCAGGCAAAGGCGGGTATCCGCAGTGAAGTACGAAGACCTGAAGAAGATGGGCGTCGTCCTCAAGCGCGCCCGCTTCTTCCTGACATGCATGGGGCGGTACTATGGCGGCAAAGACCCGGATCCTGTGTATATCAAAGGGCTGATGCTCGATGCGGAAGGCATAAGGGAAAGCCTGGCGGATAAAAAACCGTGGCAGCAGATTTCTATGTTCGACAGCGGATATATGATAGAAAACAAAGGAAACGGAAATGAATTATCTGTATGATGGCAGCTTCGATGGCTTCCTCTGCTGCATATATGCGCATTATTACACAGAAAAGGCGGATGGGATATTTCTTGAGTCTATGTACCAGCAGGACATGCTGACGCCGCACCATATCGTCGCAGTCGATGGCGATAAGGCGGCGACGGTCTACAGCGCCATCGAAAAGAAGATCTCAAAGCACGACATCAGGAGGGTATATATGGTGTTCTGCTCATCGGCACTGGGTAAGGAAGGCTTGCTCCTCAAATACGTGCGGCTGGGTTTCCGACTGGGATCGAAGGTGGGGATCATGTACGGCGAGCCCATCGTGTCCGAAGTGCTTCAGATCGAAAAGAAGGTGGCGAACGAAGTCCATAGGATGTGCGGGCTGATCCGTTTCTCCGAGATGAGGCGCAGCTACGGCGGCGCGCCAGGCGCCGATGCCGATGCGGGCTATGCCGGTGCCGATTGCGGCGCGGCGCGGGATGGTGCTGCGGGGGCATGCTATGCTGGCGCCGGCCCTGGATATACCAGCACCGATCCTGGATATGCCGGAACCGGCCGCGCAGCCGCGCCAGGCAGCGCCCCCATACTGTACGCGCCCATAGAGCCGGATCATGACATACTGGAATTCCTGGCGCCACACTTCTGCGACAGATACAAGGAGGATCCATTCATCATACATGACAGGAAGCGCAAAAAAGCCCTGTTTGCCGCAGTGGGCGAGTGGTACATCACCCCATTCGCGGCCGAGGGGCTTTTGACGGCAACGGATCCGGAGGCAAGCTACAGAAAGCTGTGGAAAGAGTACTTCGGCACAGTGATGATAAAGGAGAGGGCAAACCCTGAGTGCCAGCGCCGCTTCATGCCCGCAAGGTATTGGAAAAACCTGACTGAATGCCAGTGAAGGGCGTGCGCACCCCAGAACAGACCTCTTGCTGCCGGGTTCGGTCGTAGCTGGCGGTGTGAAGGGGCATGCGCACCCAAAAACAGGCTGGGATGCATACCCCAAAAATGGCGGCAGCCACTTGATTAGCTGACTCTAACCAAATGGCTGAATGGTGAGGTGAAGGCTTGCAATGTCTTAAGGTTTTACGTTTGTGCGGTTTGTGCATTTGTGTTTTGATTTTGAGGAGTGATTTGTGCCGGAAGACCGGCATACAACTTATTACTTGTCATGGCAGGAAAAGTAATAATGTGCTTCACCCAGGTTAGCCGCCGCTAACAATTATAATTTACCACGTTTCAGAGGGCTTGTCAATAAGAAATTTCAAAATAGCCTAAAATTTTTTATGTGCTCGCTCGATGTTATGCCTAGAAAGAACGCAAAGCGGTTGGGTGCCAACTAACCGAAGGCAAAGCCGCTATATTATGGGATCCATTTTAAGCTTCATCACGGTTTCTTCGTCCAGGCCTGTTATGTCAGCGCCTTGATCATGCCAATGGTTTTGAGTATCCATTCGAGCGCGCCGCCGATTTTAATGGCGATATTGGACAGATGCCTGTCGTCCTGGCGTGTGATGAAGTCGAATAGGATCATGAGGGCGATATCGTCCTGGTACTGTGGGCGCACGCCGATCAGGTTCTGGTATTCGTTGCAAAGCCTCGCTGAATAAACCTCATTTGCCGGATTTTAAAGCGGGCAACGCGCCAAAGACTGGGTAACTGTCTAGAGATTGGGTAAAAATATGTTAATATTTTAAAAGATACAGCTGGGGCGGCTGGCCGTATCGAGATGCAGAGAACGGTGTATGATGCAGATAATTGAATGTAGGATGCAGATAATTGGATGTAGGATAGAAGTTATCGCAATATAAATTTTGTGGCGGCCGGACGGGCGGCATGGAGGCGGAAATGAAAGGACAGGATGCAGGCATTGGCATGAGCGATCAGGACAGGGCGAAATTTGCGCAGATGATCGGCGAAAGCAAGGCGATTGTGTTTTTCGGGGGCGCGGGCGTCTCCACGGAGAGCGGGATACCGGACTTCCGTTCGGAGACGGGGCTTTATAACGCGATGACCAAGTACGGGTGCTCGCCCGAAGCGATCATCTCACATTCTTTCTTCGTGCGCAGGCCGGAGGTGTTTTACGAGTATTATAAGGAGAACCTGATATACCCGGACGCCAAGCCGAACAATGCGCATCTCGCGCTTGCCAAGCTTGAGAAGGAGGGCCGGGTGAAGGCGGTGGTCACGCAGAACATCGACGGCCTCCATCAGCTGGCGGGGAGCGAGGCGGTCTTTGAGCTGCACGGCTCGGTGCTGAGGAATATATGCATGAAGTGCGGCGCGGTGTATGGCCTCGACTATATCATGGCGAAGGAGAACTGCGTCGGCAAGGACGGCAAGGAGGGGAGCATACCATGGTGCCGCAAGTGCTCAGGCATGGTGAAGCCGGATGTGGTGCTGTATGAAGAGTCGCTGGACTACGGCGTCATGATGGCCGCCGAAGAGGCGATCAGGAAGGCGGACATGCTGATAATAGGCGGGACCTCGCTGATGGTCCAGCCGGCGGCCGGTTTCCTGCACTACTTCAACGGCAAGTACCTTGTGGTGCTTAACAAGACGCATATAAGCTACAGCGACAAGGCGGACCTCGTGAGCTACGGGCCTATCGGCGAGGCAATGAGCCAGTTCGTGTAGGCGCCGCCCAGCCTGCGGGGATTAATACGCAGGCGTGCGCCGGAGCGCCTTGGAACCGCTGGCGTGCGCCGGAGCGCCTACGGGCGTGCGCTTCCCGCCCCGTGCCAGGGGCCTGGCTGGCGCACAGGATATCTGCGCTGTGGCCTGGACGGGCGTGTGCGCATGCCCGTTCCCGCAGGCGGCAATGACGCGGCCTGCAGGCTGGGCGCCGGGCTACTCTTCCACGCTGTAGTCTGAAATGCCGACCGCCTCGCTGACCGGCAGGACTATCGAAAGCCCGCGGCCCTCGGTGTTAAGCCCGGCAGCTTTCACGATGCCGTGTATTATCTTCTGTACTTCTTCCTTGCGCACCAGGGTCATTACGACCTCTTTTTCGGGCTGTATGGACACAGCAAAAAATTTCTCGACTTCATGTATGCCGGTCCCCCTCGCATAAAATACAGTCCCGCCGCGCGCACCGGCTTCCCTGGCCGCGTCCACGACAACATCCGCGAAACCGCGGTTGACTATCGTAAGTATGAGGGAAAATTCAAAGTTTGATGTATTCGCCATAATTTCCTCCAATCCAGCGAATCCTAGGGCCTTGCCTGTTGCAGGCCGGATATGTATTTCAAGGCTATAGGGCCGCTCACGCCTGAAATGGGCAGTATGAAAGCGATCCCTTTGTCCGGTTTGTCCAGATCGAATTTGTATAGCAATATATTGAGTATCTCGCTGGCGCGCTCTTCCGGCACCACGCTTATGATAATGTCTTTTTCCGTGCTGGTGAGCCCAAGCATGTCGACGAGCGCGAGCCCGGAAGCGCCATAGCCCACAGAAGACAGGTTGTACGTGACGCGGCTATCGCGCAGCGCCTGCACGATCTTGTCGCCCTTGCCGCGATCCACGATTGTTATAAGCAGATCAATCCGTTTCATAAGATTGTCGCAACGTTCTTGAAGCGGTTTGGCCGTGCCGTCGGGAGCGGGGGTGCCGCTTGTTGGATTATTCATCTCACTGACTCCGTTCTGCCGCCGCTGCGGCATTTACCGCCGCTGCGGCGTTTACGTACGATCGCTGATGTTGTCGTTTGTGCTGCCGGCAGGGCCGCCGCCGCTACTGTCGGTGCCGCCGTCGCTGCTGCCGCCCTTGTCGCTGCCGCTGCCGCCGCTGCCGCCCTTGTCGCTGCCGCCGCCGTCGCTGCCGATGTCGCCACTGCCGACACTTGGCGGGTCGCCGCCCTTGTCGGTGCCACTGCCGTCGTCGCCGACACTTGGCGGGTCGCTGCCGCTGCTGTTGGCGCCGTCGCTGCTGTCGCTGCCGCCGCCTGGCGGCCCGCTGCCGGCTTCGCCATTGTCGCCGCCGGGCCCGCTGCCATCATCGCCGGCATTGCCGCTGCCGCCGGGCCCGCTGCCATCGCCGCCATGGGCGACGTCTTGCGCCTGTATCAGTAAAGATGACGAATCGAAATCGATGTAGGCATTGTCGTCCATCATGTCGCGCAGTTTCTCATCCTGGAGCTTGTCAAGCCACTCTGGGCTCGCCAGGAATTCGGTGTCGGCATCCGCAAGCGCCGCGAACGGATAGTAGTAGTCCGTATGTATGTCGTCGGACTGCCAGACGACGAAATCCGCCTCTTCCTCCATATCGCTCTGCACTTCGAGGACCTCCGCCTCGGCCGACTTGCCCATCTTGAACTTGTAGATCAGGCCCATGATCTGTATGGTGATGATCGGGGTCATTGCAATAAGAGCCACAAGCCCGAAGGCGTCACGCATCACGCTGCCCCCCGAACTGGAGCTCGCGCCTATGGCGAACGGGAGCAGGAAGGTCGCGGTCATCGCGCCGGAAGCGACGCCGCCTGAGTCGAACGCGATGGCGCTGAATATCCTAGGCACGAAGAATGTGAGCGCGAGTGCGAGGGCATAGCCCGGCAGCAGGAAGAACAGGATGTCGATGCCGGTCAGTATGCGGCACATCGCAAGGCCGACGGATATCGAAACGCCGGCGGACAGCGCTATCAGCAGCGCGTTCTTGGATATGGCGCCGCCCGTGATATCCTTGACCTGGTCGTTCAGCACAAGCACGGCCGGCTCGGCGGCCACGATGAAGTAGCCGAGTATGAGCCCTATGGGTATCAAGACCCATGAATACGAAATGCTGCCGATATACTCGCCGATGAAAGAGCCCGCCGGGGAGAATCCGATATTGACGCCTGTCAGGAAGAGCACAAGGCCCATATATGTGTAGATGATGCCAACGAATATTTTTATAAGCTGGGCAGGCGGAAGGCGCAGCACTGTCACCTGGAACAGCAGGAAAACGAGGATAATGGGCAAAAGCGCGATCCCTACTTCCTTGAAATATACAGGGAAGCCAGCCTTGAACAGCATGAAGAGCTCAGCGATGCTGGAAGCGGAGGTCATGGCCGTGGCAGCCGCCTCAGCCGAGTCGGGTTTATAGAATATGCCCAGGAGCATTACCGCCATTATCGGGCCGATGGAGCAGAGCGCCACAAGGCCAAAGCTGTCGTCGTGGGAGCTTTTGCCGCCGCGCACCGACGAGATGCCGACGCCGAAGGCAAGTATGAAGGGCACGGTGATGGGCCCTGTCGTCACGCCGCCGGAATCGTAGGCTATGGGCATGAAGTCGTCCGGGACAAACACGCTCAGCGCGAAGACCAGCCCGTAGAAGACGATCAGCATATACGACAGCTTGAGCTGGAAGACGATCCGTATCATCGCGGCCATGAGGAAAACGCCGACGCCCAGCGCCACGGTGATGACCAGCACGTTCGCTGGGATGGAGGGCGCGAGCCCCGCCAGCACCTGTAGATCCGGCTCCGCCATCGTGACCATGGTCCCCATCGCGAAGGCGACGACGAGCATGAGGATGACCTTCTTGCTGCGCGTCAGGTAACTGCCGAGGTATTCGCCCATGGGCATCATCGCCATGTCCGCGCCCAGCGTGAAAAGCCCCATGCCGACTATGAGCAGCGCAGAGCCGATCAGGAAAAGCCCGCGCACGGCGAACGGCATCGGCGCGATGGTGAAATTAAGCGCAAGGACGATAATGGTTATGGGCGCAACAGAAGAAAGCGACTCCTTGATACTTGAAATTAGTTTTTTCTGAAAAATAATACTGCGCAGCAATAATGCCTACCTCCCAACATATTGACCCATTAAGCGGAAAATCATGCGCTGGGGCAATAACAATGCCTTCGGAGTACCTTTAATATTAGTATAATGCAAATATGGCCAGCCCGCAATATAAAAAAGATGGGAATGTCGCGGGAAATACAGAGAAATGCAGCCGCAAAGATGCCATGGCTCCAGCCTGAGGGCAATATCAGCTGCGGCGTGGCCGCTGCCCCGCAGGCTGGTGTTTGGGCCATAAGCCTGCAATGGGCGGGTGCCGCGCCGACAAGGCAGAAACGCAAAATCTGCCATAAATGCACTATGTAGACAGCATATTACCGCATCAATATGAACTGAGTGTGAACAGCGAATGTGAACAGAAAAGGATATGTTGCGCGTGGGGCTTGAAATGCAGCGCTGGCCGGCTCAGTTGCCGGCCAGGCCTGCGAGGGCCGAGCCCAATATTGTGGCGTGCTCGATCTTGACGAAGTGGTAGTGCAGCCCGAACTGTTTTTCGGTGTGCTCGCGCATATAGGCCTCAAGGGCCGGGCGCAGCAGGCGCGCGTTGTAGAAGGTGGAACCCTCTACGGATATGCAGACGGGCAGCTGCGGCGCGGGGGCATTTTCGTTCATCCTGAACATTATGCCGGTCAGCATGGACGCTATCATGAAGGAGATGCGTTCGAAGAAGGCCTGGATCAGCAGGCCGAGCTTCTGCGCGTCGGCGGGCTCGGCGCAGAGCTTAGAGAGCGCGTCGCCGCCCGGCGTGGGCCCCTCGTCGCGGAAATAGAAGCGGTCCGCCTCGCCGACGGGGATGGCCGCGAGGGCTGCGAGCCGTTCGGAGAAGCCGCGCGAGAAGCAGCCGTGGTCGTCCGCGAAGCGTATCCATTTGAGCAGCAGGGAGCATTGGTAGGCGCCGGCCGTCATCTTTTCCAGCCAGTGTATGCCGGGGTCTATGGTGGCCTCGATGAATTTGGCGTCCACCTCGCCCCTGGGGAAGCCGCGGTAGCCGCCGGCCTCTATATTGATGAGCGTGGCGCCGGGCGTGCCGTGGATCAGCGGCGCCTTATGTATATTGCCGTTTTTTTCGGTGTAGCTGGCGTTCAGGCCTGTGCCTAGGATCATGCCGATATACCCGCTGTATTTCCCGCGTTCGCTCACATCGGCCATGGCGCCGAGCTGGGTCGCCACCGTGTCGTTCAGGACGACGATGTGCTTGCTGTGCGGCAGGCCGCGCCCCTTGAGGGCGCTGCGCAGCGCGTCGCCGATGATGACGCCGCTGGCACCGGCGACCTTTACCTCTTTGGTGAACTTTATGATGCGCGCGTCGCGGTTGGGCAGTATTTCAGCCGGATTGGAGAAGCAGAAGCCTATCTTGTCGCTTTCGGCGGCAATGGGCTCTATGTATTCGGCAAGCTTGCCGAAAAATTCTTCGGCAGTGACGCTTGTCTTGAAGCCGGGTATGGGGTATTTTTCGAAGTATTTTATTTCGGGGGCCGCGCCGCCCAGCTGGACCAGGGCGATCCTGAGATTGGTCCCGCCGGCGTCTATGACTATGGCCGCGCCGCTGCCGCCGTCTGCGCTGCCTTCGTATGGGATGAATGTCGGGAGCATCATGAGGGAGCTGTCTTCGCCATGCAGGCCCCTGATCATCTCCTTGTCGAAGTCGTCTGCGTAGAGCTTCATGGCGCCGGCATCGATCGCCAGGCCGGATTCTTTTAAGAAACGTTCCATATTGATCATCTTAACCACCATTTCCGCTATGCCCGCTTTCCGCATGCACGGACGGGGCCTGTGTTATGCCGACGTGCTTGTAGCTTCCATATATACATCTGGCCGGGCCGATCAAGCCGGGCCGTCTGCGGCGGCGCCGGCTCCGAGCGCCTCAGGCGACGCTGAGGCGGCGGCAGCTGCCGCGTTTTCGCTATGATCGTCAAGCCAGGCTTTTGCCACGGCGCCGGCCACGGCGTCGGCGACGCCGGGTTCGAATGCACCGGGTATGATATAGCTCTCGCTGAGATCGCCGTCGCTTATGCAGCCCGCCAAGGCGTAGGCCGCCGCGACTTTCATCTTTTCGGTTATGCGTGATGCCCTTGCCGCCAAGGCGCCCTTGAATATCCCCGGAAATACGAGGACATTGTTTATCTGGTTGGGGAAGTCCGATCTGCCGGTCCCTATGATGAAGGCGCCCGCCTCCTGCGCGATATCCGGCATTATTTCGGGCTCTGGGTTGGACATGGCGAAGATCACGGGCTTTTCGCTCATTGACGCGACCATATCGCCGGTAAGCAGGCGCGGCCCCGACACGCCTATGAAGAGGTCGCGCCCCCGCACCGCCTCCGCGAGGCCTCCGCGTATGTCGCTCTTGTTGGTCAGCTCCAGCAGCTC
The DNA here is from genome assembly GCA_031255695.1 of Eubacteriales Family XIII. Incertae Sedis bacterium. GTDB lineage: Bacteria > Bacillota > Clostridia > Peptostreptococcales > Anaerovoracaceae > JAISED01. The sequence continues at coordinate 9,627 of JAIRSA010000181.1, forward strand.
TATCTTTTCCATTGACAGTTCCGAAAGGCGGTTGGTGCTTATGAGGCCGCTGCTGTCGCATATCACTATGTCGTGTATGCCTATGGAGAGCAGCATCTTCACTATGGCCGTCCCGGCCGCCCCGGCGCCGTTCACCGCGACTTTGACGCTGCGGAGCGGGCGGCGCAGCAGCTTGAATGAATTGATGATCGCCGCTGACACCACGATGGCCGTGCCGTGCTGATCGTCGTGGAACACGGGTATGTCAAGCTCTTCCTGGAGCCGCCGCTCTATCTCGAAGCAGCGCGGTGCCGAAATGTCTTCCAGGTTTATGCCGCCGAAGACCGGCGAGATGTTCTTTACTATATTGATGATTTCTTCTATGTCCTGGGTTTTCAGGCATATGGGCACTGCGTCCACGCCGCCGAATGCCTTGAACAGCACGGCCTTCCCCTCCATGACGGGGATGGACGCCAGGCCCCCGATATTGCCTAGGCCCAGCACTGCCGAGCCATCGCTCACGACTGCCACCATGCGCCCCTTGGGCGTGTAGGTGTAGGCGGCGTCAGGGTTGCTGTGGATTTCTAGGCACGGCTGCGCCACCCCAGGCGTGTAGGCTATCGAAAGGTCGGCCTTGTTGTTGATGGGCACCCTGGAAATAATTTCCATTTTGCCGCTGTTTTCCTCATGCATCTTCAGGGATTCATCATAGAAATTCATAGCAGCTCTCCGTCTCAAAGGTTACAGTTAAATAGGGGCGAGGGCCGGCCCACCGGCCTGTAGCCAGTCAGCAGCCCCAGTCAGCCAGCAGCCCCAGTCAGCCCGTCGGCCGTGATCACTTCCAGGAGCTCTTGAGGCCGACGATCTCATTGAACACGGGCGTGCCCTCGCTGGAGCATTTCCCGTCCATCACGTAGTATCCATGCCGGAAAAACTGGAAGCGCTCGCCGGGCTGCGCCGATGCCAGCGCCGGCTCGGCGTAGGCCACGCGTTCGGCCATGGAATCGGGGTTCAGGGCGCTGGCGCCGTCCTCGCCGTCGATCATGAGGCGCCCGTAGGATCTGACCCGGATCTCCACCGCCGTCTTGGCGTCCACCCAGTGTATGGTGCCCTTGACCTTGCGCGGCTCCGTGCCGCTCCCGCTCTTCGTCTCCGGGTCGTAGACGCACCGGAGCTCGGCAATATTGCCGGCGCTGTCCTTCACCACATCCTCGCAGCGGATGAAATACGCGCCCTTGAAGCGCACCTCGTTGCCGGGGAAAAGCCGGAAATACTTCTTCTCAGG
>JAIRSA010000186.1 GCA_031255695.1 Eubacteriales Family XIII. Incertae Sedis bacterium
TCATGGCCTGCATCGTCCTGGCTCTGCTTGTCAGCACAGTGTCGCCAGCATCCGCTGCGGCATTGCTGTACCGGGACGGCAGCTATCAAGGCAGCGCCGCCGGCTACGCCGGCCCGCTCAGGCTCACCGTCCAGGTCGAGGGCGGCAGCATCACTGGCATTGCCATGGGCGAGAACAACGAAACCCCCGACAGGCTGGAACTGGCCAAGAGCGTGATCGCCGAGATCATCGCGAGGCAGGGCACGGATGGCGTGTCGACGGTGAGCAGCGCGACACTGAGCAGCAGGGCCATCATTGCTGCCACAGACGATGCCCTTTCCTCTGCTGTAGACCCCGGCATTTTCGAATCCGGCCGCGGCACGGCAAGCGCACCCTACACGATCGGCACGGCGGGGCAGCTCGGCGCCTTCCGCGACTCCGTGAACGCCGGCGAGGCCTACGAAGGCGTACACATCGCGCTCAGCGCGGACATCGGCATACAGGGCAGCGAATGGGTGCCCATCGGCCTTTCCGGCAATAATTTCGCCGGGGCCTTCGACGGCAATGGCCACATCATCAGCGGCCTGTCCATCGGCACGGCCGATTCCCCCGCTTCCATCGCCAACGCTGGCCTCTTCTCCATCCTGGGCGCCAGTGCCACGGTAAGGGGCCTAGGGCTCACAGATGTGCAGATCTACACCGCCGCTTCTGAACGCTCCCGCGCCGGCGGCATCGCCGCCCAGACAGAGCGCGGCGCCCTCGCGGACGGCCTGCCCTCCGGCGCCGTCATAGACAACTGCTACGTGAGCGGCACTGTGGTAAGCGTCAAGACGCTCTCCGGGCAGATCAGCTATGCCGGCGGGCTTTTGGGCCAGAGCGGGCTCTACACGACGGTCGCCAACAGCTGGTCGGACATAAGCGTGATGTCCGAAGCCGGCGGCGCCAGCACACCCTATGCCGGCGGGCTTGTCGCCATGAGCGGCAACGACAACGTGTTCGTCAACAGCTACGCCCTAGGCGACGTGGCCGTCACCAGCTCCAACCCCAATGAATCCGGCGGCGTCTACGTGGGCGGCCTGGCCGGCATGCAGCCCGGCAGATTCTACAACTGCTACGCGGCCGGCGACATCACTGCCACAGGGCTAGGCGCGGCGGCCTCTGCCCAGTATACTGCGGTAGGTGCGCTGAACGGGCAGCTGATCAGCTCGACCGGCGATATGGACACCGTCTTCTTCAATAATGAAGCGGCCATCACCGTGAACGGGCTGGTGCGCGGCACCGTGCCGACGGGCGTGGCGAACGCGGCCTCCAGCAAGCAGCCGACGAACGCCGTAGGCCTCACTGCGGCCCAGATGGCTTCTGATACCCTCACCTCAGCCCTTAACCAGGGCATCCGCAATATAGGCGAAGCTCCGTTCCCGATCACCCTGCCCGAAGGCGTCGCCCTTTTCGGCTGGGAACTCTCAGGCGGCCGCGCCTCGCATACGGGCGAGCCCTACGTGCCGGGCGACATCGACGCTGGCATTTTTGCGTCCGGCGACGGCACGGAGGAATCACCCTACATCATCGCCGATGAAGCGCAGCTCCGCGCATTCGCGGGCTCGCTTAACGCGAAGATCGACTATGAGGGCACGTATGTGGCCCTCGGCGCCGACATCGCCCTGGGCGGCGCAGACTGGCAGCCCGTCGGCGGCGGCGAATACGCCTTTGCCGGCGTCTTTGACGGCGCCGGGCATACGGTGGGCGGCCTGTCGTTTGAAAGCGACGGCAGCGACGGCAGCGATGCGTCCGAAACCATGTATATAGGTTTCTTCGGCGTCCTGAACGGCACAGCAAAGAACCTCAGCCTCACAGGCGTCAATATCAAGGCCGTCGGGAGCGCCAGCCTGTACGCCGGAGCGATCGCCGGATACACCAACCAAGGCGCCGTAATCGACAGCTGCTCCGCCACAGGCACCGTGTACGGCGAGACCCTTATGCGCGGCAATAACTTCGTAGGCGGCATCAGCGCCTCCGTCTACCGCGGCTATATCGTGAACAGCTGGTCCGACGTCAAAGCGAGTTCCGTCCAGCGCGGCGAGTACTGGGCGGAATCAGGCGGCATCTGCGCCATGAACAACAGAGGCTATGTCCTCAACTGCTACACCCTGGGCGACGTATACGCCTTCGCCCGGCGCGAGCTCGAAGCCGGCATCCTGGCGGGCAACATTGTGGGGATAAATGCCGGCGTCATGGCGAACTGCTACGCGCACGGCGGCCTTGAGACCTCGGACTGGACGCAGGAAGTGGGCGCCGTGGCCGGCAACACGACAGGGATCGGCCAGGGCTACTTCCTTTCATATAATAAAGAAGCGCTGCAGGACATAGGCGGGCAGCGGCCGGATCCCGCCATCGGCGTGGGGCTGACCGTCAAGACGGTGGACGAGGACGACGGCGTCACCGTGATCTCCGGCTTCAACTACGAGCTGGCCGGACACAGCGCCGGCTACATGAAATCCGCGGAATTCGCCGCCGGGCTGAACAGTGTGTTCGCCAAATTCCCGTTCAGCCTCCCCGACGGCATACGTCTGAGGGAATGGGCCATCAACGATGGCACACCCGGCTTTTCGGACAGCTTCGCCACCATCAACGTGGTCCCCGTCGAGATATACGACGATGTGCCCGCCGCCTTCCACGCGGGCGAGTACATGGGGCGCGATGCATCCAAGTCCACGATGGTGAATATCTCCGTGACCGACGACAGCCTGGTTTCGGTCACCCTCATTTCCCCGGCGGAGATCCCCGGCAGCGACGCGCTGATCGCCAAGATCAAGGCGAACCCCGCCATGGCGAGCCTGGTCGATGTCGAGGGCGACGCGCTCCTGGCGCTGCGTGATGCCATATCCGTGGCCCTGACCAAGGCGGAGATAGGCGACGCGTCGGGCTACGGCCCAGCCAACCCCGCCATATTCGCGGGCGGCAGCGGCACCCAGGAAGACCCCTACATCATATCCAGCGAGGCCCAGCTGAGGTCTTTCGCCGCGTCGGTCAACGTGGACGAGCCCTATGCGGGCAAATACGTCACGCTCGCCTCTGACATCGCCCTGTCCGCGCCTTGGGCGCCGGCCGGGGGCGGCAATGCCGCGAACCCATTCTCAGGGATTTTCGACGGCGGCGGCCACACTATCAGCGGCCTGGCCATCGGTGCCGAAGGCGCGCCGGCTTCCTACCAGTTCGCCGGCTTCATCGGCTACATTGACGAGGCGTCGATCAGCGATCTGAACCTGGAAAATATTTACATCAATAATGTCTATTATGGCAATGAGCGCTCCTTCACCGGCGCATTCGCTGGCGGCGCCGATCGCATGTCCTATTTCGACGGCTGCTCGGCCAGCGGCCAGATAAGCGCCACGGCGGCTGGCACAGGCGCCTGCTACGTAGGCGGGATCGTCAGCTTCGTCAGCGGCTATGGCAATGTGGAGACGAACAGCCCGGAAGGCTCCTATTCCGTGTTCATCACCAATTCCTGCACAGACGTAGACATCAACGGCGTCTCAGTGAGCGGCTGGGTGTACGCCGGCGGCATATCCGGCATGACCAACCGGGCCTACATTGTCAACTGCTACACAAGCGGCGATGTCACTGCCCATAGCGGCAATGCGGACCGCGACAACCTCAACCGCGCGGCGGCGGGCGGGATCGCCGGGTTCAATGCCGGCCGTATAGTAAACGCCTTCGCCACGGGCAATATGCGCTCGCTTGCATCATCTACGGATGTCGGCGGCTTCGCGGGCAGACAGACGGGCATAGCATATGCCAAATACGTATATTTCAACGCTGATGCGGAGTATTGGTCTGGCAATACCAGGCTCGATCCCGCCCCTGGCGCCGGCTACATCGTGAGCGGCGGCGAAATCGAAGAGACCTTCGGGAAAAGCGCGGCCGAGATGCACAGCCAGGCATTTGCGGATCTTCTTAACGCAAACGCCACAGGCATCAACATCATCCCGCTGCCTGGCATGGCATGGAAATCCTGGGCCTATGACGAGGCCGCCGGCCAGGTCGGCTTTGCGTCCAGCGCCACCGAGCCGCCAGACGAACCCGGCGACGAACCTGGGGACGAGCCCGGAGACGAGCCCGGCGACGAGCCTGGCGACGAACCTGGGGACGAGCCCGGAGACGAGCCCGGAGACGAGCCCGGCGACGAGCCTGGAGACGAACCCGGAGATGAGCCTGGGGATGAACCCGGCGACGAGCCTGGAGACGAACCCGGAGACGAACCCGGAGACGAACCCGGCGACGAACCCGGCGGCGACACGCCTGCCGACGGCGACGGGGACGACAAACCGGGCGACAAGGGCGGCTCCAGTCCGATCACCGCCGCCCCAGGCAATGGCACCACGTCCGGCGGCGGCTCCTCCCCCAGCGCCCCCACAAGCAGCATCACTGCCGAAAGCACCCCCACATCGGACAGCCCTGCCGCGCAGCAGGCCAGCAGCGCCGACCCCGCCAGCCCGTTCACGGACGTAAGCGCAGGCGACTGGTTCTACCAGGATGTGATGTTCGCGTACAGCAGCAAGCTGTTCAACGGCACAAGCGCAGACACCTTCAGCCCCGACACGACTATGACGCGCGGCATGCTGGTTACCGTGCTCCACCGCCTCCACGGCGCCACGCCCGCAGGCGGCACGGCGAACCCGTTCGGCGATGTCGCCGTAGGCACGTGGTACTATGACGCCGTAACATGGGCAGCAGCCAACGGCCTCGCAAACGGCATATCCGACAGCAGCTTCGGCCCCGACGAGATGATCCGGCGGCAGGATCTGGCGGCGTTCATACAGCGCTACCTGGATTTCTCAGGGAAAACATTCCCTGTCACCCTACAGTATGTGGAGTTTGCGGACGGCGCGCTTATAGCCGACTACGCGCAGAACGCCGTGCAGACCATGGTAGTCAGCGGCATAATGAACGGCAAGCCCGGCAACGTATTCGACCCGCAGGGCGGCGCCTCCAGGGCGGAAGTCGCGGCAGTGCTCCATAGACTGAGCGAAAAAATAGCGCCCGCCGTGACTGGGATCTGATACTGTGCTTAAGTTTTTTAGAAAAGACGGCCCCCGCCTAAATACCGGCGGGGGCCGTTTTTTCCATTATATATCAGGTCCTAGCGCGACACATGTGCAGCCTTCATGCGCCCCTTGCCTGCGCACATCGGCCCTGCGGGCCTGCGCGGCATGGCCTTGATCCGGCGTACGCTCCCGCGCCTAACTCCAGCGCTTACATGGACACGCTGATCATCATCGTGGAGATCAAACCGCTGCCGTCTGTCGCCCGCAGCGTTATGACCGCTGTTCCGGCCCTCACGCCTGTGACAACGCCATCCTGGCTGACCCTGGCGATGCCCTGGTTGGATGACTCGAATGTGTACTCCACCCCGTCAATCGTGTAGGCCAGTTCCAGCTCGCGCTTCACCTTGAGCGTGGCGCGCGTCGATGTGTGCACCTTGGCCACTGTGGCGTATATGCTGGCGGATTCCACCACCCCGCCCAAGGAGACGTAGTAGGAATGCCCGCCCAGCCACGGCTGCCCTTCAGTGGCATCCGCTGGCAGCGTGAACTCCAGGTTGCCGTCGGCGTCGGCCCTCACTTCGCTGGCATAGTCGCTGTCCGCAGCCGATGGCTCGCGGTTATATGCCGAGCGCAGCTGCAAGATCTGGTTCGGCGCATAGCCTGTGCCGCTTACGCTCACGAGCTTCCGCGCCTTGTCGGCCGTAACGCTGAAGTCGCCCAGCGGCGGCTCCGGCGGCTCGCCCGCCTCTACGCTCACCGTGAACGTCGCGGACTTCCCGCCCACGCTCACCGTCAGCACCAGCCCTTCCGCCGCCGCCGTGCTGTCGAAGCCGCTCACGTCGGCCTCCGTCACCGCCAGCGCCTTCGAGCTGCCGTCGCTGTAGTGCCCCGTCACCTCAAGCCCTGTGATGTCAAGCGCATCGCCTACCACATATGCCGTCTTCGCCGGCTGCGACGTCACCTCTATCGACTCAAGCACCGCTTCCGGCGGCTCCGGCGGCTCGCCCGCCTCCACGCTCACCGTGAACGTCGCGGACTTCCCGCCCACGCTCACCGTCAGCACCAGCTCTTCCGCCGCCTCCGTGCTGTCGAAGCCGCTCACGTCGGCCTCCGTCACGGCCAGCGCCTTCGAGCTGCCGTCGCTGTAGTGCCCCGTCACCTCAAGCCCCGTGATGTCAAGCGCATCGCCTATTGCGTATACCGTCTTCGCCGGCTGCGACGTCACCTCTATCGACTCAAGCACCGCTTCCGGCGGCTCTGTATCCAGATAGGACAGGAAGTACTCCGTCGCGCGCGGCGTGATCGTGATCTCCAGCCCGTAGGTATTGCCTACTTCGTAGAAATAGTCGATCAGCCTCAT
>JAIRSA010000100.1 GCA_031255695.1 Eubacteriales Family XIII. Incertae Sedis bacterium
TGGGCAATTCTGCGAATTGCCAATTTGGTAATTTTTCTCGATTTTTTTTCAAATGCCTTTACGTAACCCGTGTTATATAGTATAATAACGGAATAATAAGAATATCGCCAAGAACGGAACCACCATGGTGATTTTGATCTACTCTATATTATTTATATCTTTTCGAGTAATGCCGTACTTTTTGATAAAAATAGTGCGTTTTTGCCTGAATTATTAGCGCAATCGGCATTGTAAGGATAATGTGCGCGGCCAGATTGATAAGTGTCAGCCGTTTGCCCTACGTTTTGGCAACATGCGAGGCGAGTGGGCCATAGATATGGCTTGTTCGAAATCTCCATTGTCTAATTGGAGCGCCATTGAGGACCCGCAGTGGCAAGGCATATAGTGAATAGGGTAAGCCCAAATATTTTCAGCAATGTATTGGCAGACCCGCCGTATCGGCGGACATGCCGGCAATGACTCATATAATTTCAGAATAGACGCTACAGACGCATGCACGGGCGGCGTGGGCGCACCCTGCTTTAAAGGCGGCGTTGGTGTTGGTGTGTGCTTTGCATTATGTCAAATGCGGGGCATTTGTATGATATATCTGCCATATCCGCGCAGCGGAGGGCTTCAAATGATAATAGCCGCCCGTGGGCTGTTATCCCACAAGAAAATGGCAGCAAGCATTGGTAATGATAATATTGATAATGGCAATGTGGAATGAAATAGTCGAAATTCGATCAATCATTAACGCATTAATTCCGCATTGATTCAATGCAACAATGATTCAATGCAACAATGTTATCGCAGTTTAATCATGATGAGGGAGAAAAAATGGGCTACGAACATTTTGAATTGACTGAGCCACAGAGATCGATATGGGATACGGCATCGCTTGCGGAAGGGCTGAACGACTCGATAACCGGCGATTTTTCGAGCAAGGGCGAACTTGACGCCAAATGCGCGGAAATTGCGATGAACTGCCTGTACAGGTTCAGCCAGGTGCTTAGGGCGGAGTTCGTCGAGATCGGCGGCGAGCCGCGCCAGCGTTTCCATGACGCCGACTCTTTCAGCCCGGGTCCGCTCCGCGTCATGGAATTCGCGGGCAGGGAGGAGTATACGCGCTGGGTGTCGGAATACGCGCGGGCAGGGATGGATGGCAAGCTCAGCGAAATAACATTTTTCTCATTCGAGGACAGCTTTGGCCTGGTCGGCAAGTTCAGCCACCTGATCTGCGATGGCGCCAGCGTATCGATCTTTATTGCGGATATTGTGCGTTATTATTACGACGCCTTAGACGGGATCGGGCAGGAGGGCTACAAGGAACGTAGCTACCAATGCCTTATCGACAGGGAGCGGGCGTATTACGGGGGCAGCGGCGGCTTCCAGAGGGACCGCAGGTTCTGGAGGGAGCGGCTGGCCGGATATAGCGCGGAGACGCGCATATCGGGCAAGGCGGGCGGCTCGTTCTCGGCGAAGCGCCTGGCCGTGAGCATGGACGAGGGGTTTGAGGGCAGGCTGGATGCCTATTGCGCGTCGGAGGGCGTTTCCAAGTTCGCGGTGCTGTATGCCTGCTACGCGCGGTGCATTGCCGCGCATACGGGCGGGAGGCAGGCGACGGTGATGTGCGCCGTGGCCAACCGCGTGGGTGCCGAGGAGCGGTCTGTGCCAGGCATGTTCGTGAACACCGTCCCGGTGAGGTTCGATATCGACGGCATCCCCGGCGAGACTGTCACGGACTGGATCAGGCGGAGCGGCAGGGAGGCCCTCAACACGTTAAAACGCTATAGATACAGCTACAGGCGCATAATGCAGGACCGCTATGAGGTTTCCGGCACGGACGCGGCGCTGACCGATGTCTCGTTCAGCTATCAGGATCTTGGAGAGTTCAATAAGGACGGGAAAGATGGGTATGTGGAAGGCATATTCGCTACGCAGTGGCATTTTTCAGGCTCTCAGGCGGAAAACCTCATCCTTCACGCCAGGAAGGACGAGGGCGGGCCTTTCAGCCTGTTGCTCGACTATAGGGAGGATATGCTGGATGAATGGGAGGCCCAGGCTATAGGCAGGCATTTCGCGGCAATGCTCCGCATGGCCGTTGAGGGCGGGCAGGCCGAGGCGGCCAGCCTGGAGGTGGCTGACGAAGGCGAGAAGGCGCTGGTGCTCGGCGAGTTCGGCCTAGGCGCGCGCACGGGGCATGACAGGGGGCTGACCCTGGTGGACCTGTTCGACGCGCAGGCAGCGGAGACGCCGGGCGCGACGGCACTTAGATATAGGGGCGATGGCACGGCGCAGGCCGGGACAGGCGCGCCGGCCGCCAGTGTGGCCGGGGGCGGCGGAAGCGCCGCCGGATCTGGTGATGCGGGCGTGGAAAGCGCGCCGGCCGCCGGTGTGGCCGGGGGCGGCGGAAGCGCCGCCGGATCTGGTGATGCGGGCGTGGAAAGCGCGCCGGCCGCCAGTGTGGCCGGGGGCGGCGGAAGCGCCGCCGGATCTGGTGATGCGGGCGTGGAAAGCGCGCCGGCCGCCAGTGTGGCCGGGGGCGGCGGAAGCATGACATATGGGGAGCTCGCCGCGCGGGCAGGTAGGCTGGCATGGAGGCTCAGGGGGCTCGGCGTGGGGCCGGGGGACCATGTGGCGATCGCGTCAGGGCGCGGGATGGAGGCCATAGTGGGGATACTGGGCGTGCTGAAGGCCGGTGGCGCCTACGTGCCGATAGACCCTGCCTACCCGCAGGCCAGGGTGAAACATATGATAGAGGATAGTGCTCCGAAAGCCGTGCTGGTGTACGGAGAAGGGGCTTCCCTGTTCGGCGTGGCCGGGGGCGCGGCGGCGCAGGGCGAAGCCAGCGCTATGCCGGGCGGAGCCGGCGCGGAAGGCGGCCTGGCGGCGCAGGGCGAAGCCGGCGCTATGCCGGGCGGAGCCGGCGCGGAAGGCGGCACGATGCCGGACGTGGATTACGCGCATGCGGGGGCGAAGGCCGCGGAAGGCGGCCTGGCGGCGCAGGGCGAAGCCAGCGCTATGCCGGGCGGAGCCGGCGCGGAAAGCGGCACGATGCCGGACGTGGATTACGCGCATGCGGGGGCGAAGGCCGCGGAAGGCGGCCTGGCGGCGCTGTGCGCGGGGATGGGCGCGGCGGTGCTGGACCTCGGCGACCCAGGGAGCTACGCGGACATGGAAGGCGCGCCGCCCAGGCTGGAAAGGCCGGAGGACCTGGCCTACATCATATACACATCCGGGACGACGGGCAGGCCGAAGGGCGTAATGATAGAGCATAGGGGCGCCGTGAACTTGAGGGAGTACTTCAGGCGCTGCCAGCCGACGGGCGGGGGCGACACGGTGCTGCAGTTCGCCAGCCTGGCCTTTGACGCACATGTCTCGGAGCTGCTGCTAAGCATATTCGCGGGGGCGTCCCTGCTGATGTGCGACATAGACGGAATCATGGACGTAGGGCGCTTCAAGGATGTGTGCAGGGAGGAAGGCGTGAGCGCGTTGGTGCTGCCGCCGCATTTCCTGGGGCGGCTTGGGGGGACAGATGCCAGGATAGTTATATCGGCGGGCTCTGAGGCCATGTCCGAGAGCATAAGCGCACTCAGCGCGGGCACGTCCTACTCCAACGACTACGGCCCTACGGAGGCCACGGTGTGCGCCACGCATTGGGGCTACAGGCATGGGGATCCGGTGCCGGGCACGGTGCCCATCGGCAGGCCGATATGCAACAAGAGCGTCTACATACTGGACGGCATGGGGCTGTGCGGCATAGGCGTGCCGGGCGAGCTGTGCATAGGCGGAGAGGGGCTGGCAAGGGGCTACCTGAACCAGCCGGCGCTGACGGCGGAGAAGTTCGT
>JAIRSA010000220.1 GCA_031255695.1 Eubacteriales Family XIII. Incertae Sedis bacterium
TCTGTAACATAACTGTAATACAATGATTTCCAGCTTCCAGAACATATGTCAATTATACCAAAGCGCCGAAAAATGTCCATTACAAGGGTATTACAACTCTGTTAATGTTGGCTGACACGCTTGCATTTCAACGGATGGCGGCATTTGACAGCGTCAAGGCCCTCCCGGCAGTTTCCGGGAGGGCCTTGACGCTGTTCTCCGGCTCAAACCATGGCACCCCCGCGGCTGTTTTGCCGCCCCGCGCCTACAGCCTGAACTCTGCCTTGGCGTCGGCCAGGGCCTCGTCAAGCCGCTGCATCACGGCGTCTATGCTTTCGCGGCTCAGCACCGCGGGCGGCTCTATCCGCACCGTCTTCGCGTTCACAAGGGTGCCTGCTGTCATCACGCGGCGCTCGAACAGGCCCTTTGTCACCCGGTAGCCCACCTCGGCCTCCGGGAACTCCATGCATATCAGCAGGCCCGCGCCCCTGAAATCCTTCAGCACCGTCGGGTATTTCTTCCGCAGCCCCGCCAGCCTCTCCATTATGTAGTCGCCTTTTTCCTTGCACATGGCCGGCACGTCGTTCTCAAGCATGAACTTTATCGTGGCGAGGGCCGCCGAGCAGGCCAGCGGGTTGCCGCCGAAGGTCGGGGATCCGAGTATCCACGGGTTCTTGACCAGCTTGTCCACCCACATCTTGGGCCTGGCTATGATGCCGGTTATCGGCATTATCCCGCCGCCGAAGGCCTTGCCGTAGGTCATGATGTCCGGCACTATGCCTTCATGCTCGCATCTCCACATGGTGCCTGTCCGGCCCATGCCCGTCTGTATCTCGTCTATTATCAGGGCGGGGCCGTAGCGGTCGCATATCTCCCTGGCTTTTTTCAGGTAGCCCGGCGGGGGTATCACGACGCCCGCCTCGCCCTGTATGGGCTCAAGTATGACGCCCGCGACCTTCTCGCCTACGGCCTGCAGGTTTTTTATTGCCGCTTCGAGCGCCTCGGCGTTCCCGTACTCCACGTGCTGCACCTGCTGGACCATGGGTATGTAGTCCTCTCTGTATGAGCCCTTCCCGCCCATGGAGATCGCCCCCATGGACTTGCCGTGGAAGGCGCCTACGGCCGATATGTACCATCTGCCCCCCGTGGCCAGCCGCGCGAGCTTCAGCGCCATCTCGACGGCCTCGGCGCCGCCGTTCGTGAAGAAGCAGTATTGCAGGTCCCCAGGCGTTATCATCGCCATTATATGGGCGAGGTAGCCCCTCAGCGGGTCCAGCAGCTCCTGGGAATGCAGGGCGTATTTGCCCAGCTGGGCCTGCACGGTCTTCAGTATCGCGGGGTTTCTGTGGCCGCATGTGAATATGCCGAAGCCGCCCAGGCAGTCTATGAACTGGGTGCCGTAGAGATCCTCGAAGTGGTCCTCCGTGTCCGTCCATTCCACGAACGCCGCATCCGTCGAGACCGATTTCCTGTATTCCAGCCATCCGGGATTGACATTTTCATTGAAATTCGCGATCGAATCCTTGACGATGCCATCCTTTTCCTCTTTTGTCAGCTCGTCCTTCTCAATGTAGCCGACAATCTTGCGTACGTCGTCCAGCGCTTTGGCTTTGTTCATTGCAGTCATGATGATCTTCCCTCCATTTTCACACTGTGCCGGCATGCTCCGCATATGCGCCGGCGCTTTTCCGCGTCACCCCCGGCGCGTGGCGCGCCGGAATGCTTTGGTTTTGCGACGGGCGAGGCTGTATGCGCCTGTTCCGCGCCTGCCTGCCCACGCTGCCGGCGGCGTTTGGCGCGCCGGCATGTTTCGCAATGATATGTCATATATTATTCAAGTTTTGTGCCATCTTCGCCGGATCGGCCCTATCCGCGCCTGCCGCGGGGGTGCCCGCAGGCCTGGGCGGGCGCCCGCCGGGCTAGGCAGGGCGCGCCTCGGCGCAGTCTGCCGGTCAGGGGCGAAATTTTTGCGGATTTATGGGCGGCGTGGCTCTGGCGGGGCCTGCGCCAGACCCTTTCGGCCTACAGTTGATTCAATTTTGAGACAATTCTGCACATTGATTTCTCAAAATTGAGATGCCGCCGCGGTCAAAAAAATGTTATACTGGTTCTGGACAGCGGCGGGCGGGCGGCCGGCTGGCTTTGACCGGCTGCTGGCTGGCGCGGGCGGGCTGCCGGCTGGCTTTGACCGGCGGCGGCGGATGGGCTGCCAGTGGCGAACGCGGGTGCTGGCAGGCGCCGGGCAGCGGCGGTTGCAGGGCGGCGTCTGCACACGGGGTACTGGCGGCGGCAGCGGCGAACGCGGGTGCCGGCAGACGCCGGGCGGCGGCAGTGGGCATATGCGCCGGGGCCCCGGCAGCGGAAAGGGGTTTGGCATGATAAACAAGAAGCAGAAAAGCGTACTGATCCTGGCGCTGTTCGCGGGCGAGCTGATGCTCCGCAGCGGCGCGGAGATATATAGGGTGGAAGACACGATAACACGGATCTGCCGCGCCTGCGGCATACATTATGTCGAATGTTTCGCCACGACCACTGGCATCTTCCTCTCGCTGGACGGCGGCCGGGAAGACGACAATATGCATACATTCATAAAGCGCATCCAGCGCATAAACATAGATCTCGGGAAGATATCGCTTATCAACAAGTTCTCTCGCGCGTTCACGGCTACCGATCTGTCCATAGAGGAGGGTTTTGCCCAGCTACGCGAGATAAGCAGGATCAAGCCCTACAGCCTCCCGATGAACCTGCTGGGGGCGCTTTTCATCGGCGCCTCGCTGTGCCTCTGCTTCGGCGGGCTTGCGAGCGACGCGATCGTGAGCGCCGTCATCACCATGATCGTCTATCTGCTGTCCATATGGGTCGGCAAGCTGCAGCTCAGCCCCTTCATAGGCGTATTCGTGAGCTGCGCCGCCTGTGCGCTGCTGTCAGTCATCTCGATAGAGCTGGGCCTGCTGTTCACCCTTAGCCCTGCTATTATCGCGTCCATCACGATGTTCCTGCCTGGCGTCGCCATCACCAACGCGGCCCGCGACCTGCTTTCCGGCGACATGCTTGCCGGGGTGTCGCGCTTCGCGGAGGCCCTGATAAACGCGGTGGCCATAGCCGGCGGCGTGAGCGCCGTCCTGAAGCCGTGGTCGCTCGCCAGGGGCGGCTTCCCCTCCGACGAGGTCATACGCTACCCTCTGCTGCTCTTCTTCCTGCTGGCCTTCCTGACGACCTTGGGTTTCTGCATACAGTTCCATGTGCCGCAGCGGCAGATGCTCCCGGCCTCCGTCATCGGGGCCTGCGGTTTCTGCCTCTATGAATTCTCACTGCTGGATCTAGGGCAGTCACCTGTGGCCGCCTCCTTCCTGGCCTCCGGGCTCGTGGCCGTCATGGCCGAATTCGCGTCGCGCGCCGGCAGGGACGCCACGACATTGTTCATCATACCGGGCATCATACCCCTCGTGCCAGGCACGGGCATGTACACTGCCATGTCCTATGTCATGCAGGACGATTTCGCCAATGCCGCGTCCACGGGCGCCAGCACCTTCTTCATGGCGGGCAGCATAGCCATCGCAATCGTCATCGTGGCCTCACTGTGCAGGATCATAATGGCGTTCACAGGGAAGATAGCGGATTCTGTCCGGCAGCGCAGGGCCAAGGCCGGCGGCGGTCAGGAGACAGAGGGTTCAGATGGGGATGCGGGCGGCGCAGACATCAGCGACAGCGGCGACGGGCATGGCCCCGACGGCGATCGCGACTGACGCCCTCCGTCACGGTTCTTCTATTACTTCTATATATTCCGGATATTCACGCTGGGCACCCGAAGCGTAGACGAGCGTGACCCGCCTGGGGCCATCTCCATCGGCGGCGCAAGCGTCGTTGCCCGGCCCGGCGGGGGGCGCGGCTGCCGCAGCCACAGCGCCTGCGCCGGAAGGCGCGGCTGCACCCGCACGGCCCGCATCGCTGGCAGCCCCGTCGCCGGCCGGCGCGGCTGCCACGTCGTCTGCGCTACTACCGTCCTCGGTTGGCGCCGCTTCCGCAGCCACAGCGCCTGCGCTACTACCATCCCCGGCCGGCGCCTCCGCTTCCGCCGCTTCGCTGAAACCCATGAATTTATATGTTATATACATCATGCGGTTCCTGTCGGTTTCGAGATATTCCGCAGCGAGTTTCTTGCCGTCCCTGAGCGAGCGCTTGATCAGATGTATGAGCATTGTCGAGCCTATGCCCTTGGTCATGACGCGGCATGACATTATCAGAAGCTTTATCACGTAGGCGCCGCCCACGTCTTCCATAAGCGCCAGCCCGACCTTCCCGTAGTCGCCGAATCTGTCCTCCAGGCCGGCGGCCAGGAAGACGTGGCGCTTTGAGCCTATCAGCGCGCGCAGCTCTTCGTACGAGTAGGTGTAGCCGGTGGCGTTCATCTGGCTGGTGCGCAGCGTGAGTTCCTCCACCCGGCGCAGATCCTTTTCCGTGACGGGCGATATCCTGAGCCTCATGCCGAGCGTCCCCAGGAATTCCTCCGAAGTCCCCACGAAGCCTGATTCCGCTGCTTTCCGCTCAAACTCGTCCTTGTACATGCGCCGCCGCGCGGCGGAGTCTTCCGTTATGAATTCCGGCATCATCCTGCCCATCCGCAGTATCTGCCGGTAATCTGCCGCGTCTATCGTCAATACTTCGGGCGCGCCGAAATTCACCTCGCCGCGCTCCCCCGCCGTGTCGTCCACAAAGGCGAATGTGTCCAGGCCGATGTTCAGCGCCTTGGCGATCTCGTGCATTGACTGGGATTTTGCGCCCCAATTGATGCGTGGGTACAGGAAATATTCGTCCAGGCCGAAATGCCGGACCCTGTCCCAGGCTTCTTGATAGTCATTCTTGCTGGCTATGGACTGTAGTATCCCCCGCCTGTCCAGTTCCTCTATGATCTGGCGTATGCCCTCTTTCAGCTCAGTGCCCCCGCCCTCTATCAGCGAGCCGTGCCAGATCGTCCCGTCCAGGTCCCAAACCACACATTTTATCGTTTTTTCAGACATTTCTATTTCACCTAGTTGCATTAATGCGAAGCCCGCTGCACCACGTCGCTTATGGCATTGACGCTTCTGAAATTGTCTTCACGGATCTCATTGTCGGGTATCTTTATTTTGAATTCCTTCTCGAGGAACATTATCAGCTGCAGGGCGAACAGCGAATTCACGAAGCCCTTTTCGAACAGGTCGTCGTCGTCCGAAAGGCCGTCCGTCTTCTTGTTTTGGGCGAGGAAGCCTTTCACTTTGCCCTTTATCATGTCTTTTAG
>JAIRSA010000033.1 GCA_031255695.1 Eubacteriales Family XIII. Incertae Sedis bacterium
GTGTTCGCCGCCGACTGCATGAGTATGACGATCAGCATCAGCGCGAGCGACATAAGCAGGGACGATTCCCCGGCAAGGTCGGCCGCGAGCAGGATCCCCAGCAGCACCGGCATTATGGATGCCGACGGCCACGTATGCGGCGCCGCCAGCCGCAGTGCCATGAGCGGCGTCAGTTTTTGTGCGTATCCTCTTTCCATTTTCAAGCATATCCCTTTATACTATATATTATACTTCGTCTATACCGTCCGCCAGTTGAGGCGTGGCTGAAATTTGCGGGCAAAACCGCCGTAAATCTGCTAATATCCCTCCAAGGGGCTTTGCGGCAAAGCAGGGGGGCAAGTCAGCCGCAAAGATGCCGCGTTTTTAATCGGAGAGCGGTATAAGGCCTCACCCGGCGGGCAGTGCCAGCTCCACATTGTCCGTAAGCCCGTAGAGCTTGGCGTAGAAGCCGTTTTGCCCCAAAAGGGCGGCGTGGCTCCCCATTTCTATGATCCGCCCTTCTTCCATAGAAATGATCTGGTCCAGCCCGTCAAGGCCCTGGAGGCTGTGGGAGATGGACAGCACGCTGCGCCCCTTGGCCCAGCCGCGCAGCGAATCCCTTATCTCCTTGGCCGTGAGCGTGTCCAGCCCCTGATCGGCTTCGTCGAGCAGCACAACGGGGCTGCCTTTCAGGAAAACCCTCGCCAATGCAAGCCTCTGCCTCTGGCCCCCAGACAGGAGGAAGCCGTTTTCGCCGACATGGGTATCGTAGCCTTCCGGCAGCGACATGATGAAGTCGTGGAGCTTCGCCAGCCTGCAGGCCTCTATCATATCCCCCTCGGACGCATCGCCCCTGGCCAGCATGATATTCTCGCGCACCGACGCGTAGAATATGTAAGGTTCCTGATTCAATACCCCGAATATGCCCCTCGCTTCCGCATCCTGCATGTCCCTGAGCTCTTTCCCGCCTATCGTTATGCTCCCCTTGTAGGGGCGGAACTTTAACAGCAGCTGTATGAGGGTGCTCTTGCCCGCGCCGCTGGAGCCCACTATGGCGAACTTCGCGCCCTCTGGCATATGGAATGAGATGCCGCTCAGCGAAAAGCCCTCGTTTTCACCATAGCTGAAATTCACATCCTTGAATGTAATGCCATAGGCGCCAGAGGTCGCAGCTGGCGCCTTCGGAGCGCCGGAGGCCTCATCCAAAGCCGCAGGCCGTGCCGTCCCCCCGGCCGGCGCAGTCATGACATCAGCGGGCGCTTCTGCAGCCTCTGGCGCAGCGTCATCGCCTGGCGTGGCGAGCGAAAACAGCCTGCCGGCCGCCGTCAGCCCCTCATCAAGCTGTTCGAGGGCCAGCGGCATGGGCAGCAGCGCCTCGAAGGCCGCCTGCACCGTAAGGCCGATCATCGCCAGCAGCACGCCTTCCATGCGCCCCGAAACAACGAGCGGCACGCTGGCAAGCAGGGCGCACAGCATGGCCACATGCGAAAACCACTGGATCAGACAGCCCGTCAGGTTCTCGGCCGCGTACAGCTTCTTCTTGCATTCCGTCACATCATTCAGATAAACGCGGATCTCGCCGCGCATCTCATCCAGCGCCCCGTTCGCCGCCAGCTCCGCCAGGCCCTGCACGAAATCGACCACGCGCACGTAGAACGCATCCCATATACGTGCCTGTTTCTCCGCAAGCCCCCTTGTCGCCCTGCGCACGATCACCGGCACTGCCACGCCGCCCACGATATAGAAGGCCAGCAGGATGGCCGAGGCGCCGGGGCTGAAGAAGGCGAGGAAGACGCTGCACACGGCCAGCACCGTGAAAGCGATGAAGGGCGCAGCCAGCACGCGCAGGTAAAAGAACTGCAATATCTCTATGTCCTTGGTGATCTGCTTGAACAGCGTGGCTTCCGAGCGCTCCTCCAGTATGGCGGGCGCCAGCGGCTCCACGCCGCGGTAGAACCACACACGCAGCTTTTTCAATATGCGGAAGGTGACATCATGCGTCATATAGCGTTCCAGATATCGCAGAACCGCCCGCGCGGTCCCGAAAAAGCGGACGGCCGAGATCAGTATCATCAGATCGAAGAGGGCAGGGCGCAGGGCGGCCTCGGAGATCAGCACGGCCGAAGCGGCCAGAAGGCCCACGTTAGCGAGTATGGTGGCCGCGCCGCAAAGCCCCGCAAGCCCCATCGGGATCCAATACGGCCGCATGAGTGACAACAGGCGGGCCAATGTGCCCGGCTGCGCCGTCAAATCTGGGAAATCTGGTTCAAGCCTTTGACCCTTATAAGGCATATGCACACCTCTGGCAATACATTATACTATGCGATATCTGTCGCTGTCGCTGCGGCAGCCGCCGCAGCCGCCTTGCCGAAAAACAGCCCGCGCCCCGGCAGCTGCTGTCCTGCGCCGGCCCTGGCAGCCCTGCCCAGCCGCGCCAGGCGTTCATGCGACGCCCTGGCGGCATGGCCTGCGGCACGCCCTCAAAGCCTATCCGCGCGAAGCGATCATGTCGGCGTAGATCCCCCCCGCGCCTATCAGCTCGGACGGCGCCCCTGCCTCGCGGACAAGCCCTGAGTCAAGCACGATCAGGCGGTCCATATGCTCCACGGTCTTCAGCCTGTGGGCGGCGGCGATGACCGTCTTGCCGCGCATCAGCTTCCATAGGGCCTCCTGCACGGCTTCCTCGCGCAGCAGATCCAGGTTGGCAGTGGCCTCGTCCAGCAGCAGCAGCGGCGCCTGGCGCAGCCATCCCCTGCATATGGCCAGGAGCTGCCTTTGCCCTCCAGAGAGGCCGCGCCCCCCCTGGCCCACACGCGTCCCGTACCCGTCCGGCATGGCCTCTATGAAGGCGTCGAGCCCCAGCAGCCTGCTTGCTTCGAGCATCGCCTCATCCGTGACCCCCTGGCTGCCTAAAAGGAGGTTGTCCTTTATCGTGCCGGTGAACAGATGCGGGTTCTGAGGCACCCAGGCCGTCATGCGCCGCCATTGCCCCATGTCGAAGCTGCTTAGGCTATGCCCGTTTATCTCTATACCGCCCCGATCCGGCGCTATGAATCCCAGCAGCAGGTTCAGGACCGTGCTCTTGCCTGAGCCGCTCGGGCCTATCAGGCCGATTTTCTCGCCAGGCGCCACAGAGAAGCTTACGCCGCGAAGCGCTTCCTCCCGCCCTCCACCGTAGCCGATGGCGACATCCGCGAAAACGATCCCTACATTTTCAAAATGCGGCATATGCGGCCGGCCGGCGGCCCCTGGGCCGTCCGCGCCCTTTGCGGCTTCAGCGCCTTTGCCTCCGCCCTTGGCGCCTGCCGGGCCAACCGCTGCGGCGCCCTTTGCGGCAGCGGCTTCGGCAGCCACGGAACCTCCAGTGCCCTTGGCTGCGGCCCCTGGGCCGTCCGCCGGGCCGGGGCCCTTGGCGCCTGCTTCCGCCTCCACAGCGGCGCCATTGCCGGCAGGCATGTCGCCGTCTGTGGCCAGGAAGGCATATACCCTTCCAGCGGCCGCCACACCGTTGAGGCTGGCATGGTACTGGGTGCCCAGCGAGCGTATCGGCAGATAGAACTCCGGCGCCAGCAGGAGCACGAAGAATGCCGCCTGGAAGCCGATCGTGCCCCCAACAAGCCTCAGGCCCAGGCCTACAGCCAATATGGCGATGCTGAGGGTGCTGAACAGCTCCAGCGTGAGCGCCGAGAGGAAGGCTATGCGCAGCACGCCCAGGCTGGCCTTGCGGAAATCTTCACTAATTTGCTCCACTTTCAGGGCATGCCTCTCGCTTTGATTCAGCATTTTGAGGGTGGATATCCCTTGAAGCACGTCCTGGAAATACCCGGTCATGCGCCCTAGCACACGCCACTGCTTTTTCGTGGCGGCCTGCGACCATCTGCCTATCATCATCATGAACATGGGCAGAAGCGGGGCAGTCACCAGCAGTATCACGCCTGTTATCCAGTCACGCGGGAAGATCACGATCAGGAACAGGATGGGGATCAGCGCCGTCTTGAACAGCTGTGGCAGGTATTTCCCGAAGTAGGCGTGGAGCACCTCCAGGCCTTCCGTAAGGAGGTTGAGCAGCTCGCCCGTCTGTTCCTCCCGCATCTTCACCGGCCCAAGCCGTTCTATCTTGTCGAGCAGCGCCTGCCTTATGTCCGTCTGCACCGCGTGCGCAAGCCGCAGTGCGAACCATTCTTCGAGCCATGTCATGGCGGCCCGCGCTGTCACTATCACGAAAAGCGCTGCGAAAAGCATGCTGACATCC
The DNA here is from genome assembly GCA_031255695.1 of Eubacteriales Family XIII. Incertae Sedis bacterium. GTDB lineage: Bacteria > Bacillota > Clostridia > Peptostreptococcales > Anaerovoracaceae > JAISED01. The sequence goes on from JAIRSA010000033.1 coordinate 4,232, forward strand.
TGGAGGGCCAGCCCTTTGAAGAACACCCTGTCAACCAGCTCGGACAGTGACCACGCCTGCGCCAATATCAAGAACCCGCATAGGAAGCCCGTAGCCGCCGTGCCGAACAGGAACAGCCTGTTGCGGCGCATTTCGCGCCACAAATTTTTGTCGATCATATCATTTCGCCCCGCAAACCAATTATTGCCGCGCCTTGGCGGCCATCAAGCCCATGCCAGGCGCCAGCGCCCCTAACCGCCGCCCATGCCCTTGGGCGCCAACACCCCCTGTCCGGCTGCCAGCCATGCCCGCCGCCACAATGGCGGCCCGAATCAGGCTGCCGCGCATGTGCTGCCTGGCCCGCCAGACGCCCCCGGCAGCGGCATCAGATCAAGCTGGCCAGGCCGCCCGCCCCGCAGGGCCGGCACAAAAGATAGCCTATAAAAGAGGAAGCCAGCCCGGTCGCCGCCATTATGGGGCAGACGTTCCGGACGGCTTCCACGCAGGTGCCTGGGGCCAAAGGCGGGGGCCTGTATGGCCGCCTTCAGGCGTATCGCCATGCCCCGGCTGGCTGCCTGCCATTGCCCGCCCGTCCCGTCTGCCGCATTGGCAGCCTGCCGCGCATCAGCCGATCAATACTCGACCGAGTCGCGTGTAATCCTCTTTTTGAATATCCAGAAATTCCAGATCTGGTACAGCAGCACCACAGGCACCAGGCAGACCGCCACTATGGTCATTATCTTCAAAGTGTACGGGCTGGACGACGCTGTGTAGATCGTGAGGCTGTAGCTGGCATCCAAGCTGGAAATCATGACATCCGGGAACATTATCGCGAAGGCCGTCACCGTGACAAAGGCTACGGCGGCGGACGAGGCGATGAACGATATCCCGTAACGCCCAAGCTTCTGCATGTATACAGACACAAGCAAGGCGACTGCCGCGATGAGCACTGCCACTATCGCAACAGGCTTCGAAAGGAGCTGTGTGACAAAGCAGGCATACGCCACCCACGCCACTGTAACCACGACGAGGACGACACCGGCTTTAAGGGCAAAGCCCTTGAGGCGGGCAAGTATGGAATCCTCGCCGACCTTGATCAGCAGGAAGGCCGCCCCATGGTACAGGAAGAGCAGGAAGGTGACCACGCCTCCGAGCAGCGTGAACGGCGTAAGCAGGGTGAAGAATGTGCCTGCGTACTCCATATCGGCGCCGATGGGAGTGCCCGTTATCAGGTTGGCCACGGCGACGCCCCAGAGCAGGGCAGGCAGGAAGCTGCTGACCCCGATCGCCCCATCCCAAAACTTGCGCCACTTGACGCTCTCGACCTTGCTGCGGAACTCGAAGGAGACGCCGCGCACGATGAGGGCAAGCAGTATGGCGAAAAGCGCTAAGTAGAAACCGCTGAACAAAGTGGCGTACCAATGCGGGAAGGCTGCGAACATCGCCCCTCCGGCGGTGATCATCCAGACCTCATTGCCATCCCAGAACGGGCCGATGCTGTTTATGACGACCCTGCGCTCAAGATCGCTCTTGGCCACAATGGGCACGAGCATCCCGACGCCATAGTCGAACCCTTCCAAAAAGAAGAATCCTATGAATAATACTGTTACCAGCAAAAACCACAATATGTTTAAGTCCACAGCGAGACCTCCTTTCCATCCATAAGGGCAATCTCTTCAGGTGTTTTCTTCGCATACTTCGAAAGCAGGAATATATCCAAGATCATCAGTATCCCGTATATCAATATGAAGCCTACCAAGGTTATGGCGATATACGGGGTGGGCACAGTGGACGATATGCCCTCGTCCAATGTCTGCAGGCCGTAGACGATCCAGGGCTGGCGGCCGAATTCGGCGAGCCACCATCCGAAGGTGTTGGCGATATACGGCAGGATGATGGCAAAAGACATTATCTTGAGGAAGCCCTTCTTCTCGAATACAGACGTGCGCAATATCGCCGCTATTATCGCCAGAAGGGCCATGAGGCACCCGACGCCGAACATCAGCCTGAAACTCCAGAAGGTGACAGTCACAGGCGGTATATAGTCGCCTGGGCCATATTTCGCCTCCATTTCCGCCTGCAGCTGCTTCAGCCCCTTCACCTCGCCTGACAGGCTGTTGTAGCTAAGCAGGCTCAGCATGCGGGGCAGCTTGATTTCGAAAGAGTTCCGCTGGTTCTCCCGATCCACTATCGCGACGAGCGCGAGGTCCGCAGGATCGGCAGTCTCCCAATGGGCTTCGGCGGCGGCCATCTTCATGGGCTGATCCTGGACCAGCGCCTGCCCCTGAAGGTGCCCGATCCCCAGAGTGAGCAGCACGGCGATAATGCCGACTATCCCTCCGAGCTTGAAGGACGACCGGAATATCGGGTTGTCCTTGTTCTTGATAAGATGGATGGCGCTGATCCCCATCAGGAAGAAGGCGCCCGTCGTCAGCCCGCCCGCGAGCACGTGCGGGAACTGGAACAGGACATGCGAGTTCGTAAGCAACGCCGGGAAATCCACCATCTGGGCGCGCCCGTTTATAAGCTCGTACCCCACGGGGTTCTGCATAAAAGAGTTGGCTATCAGTATCCATAGCGCAGACAGGTTCGACGCTACGGCCACCAGCCATATGCATACAACGTGGGCTTTCTTGCTGAGGCGTTCCCAGCCGAAGATCCAGATGCCGAGGAAAGTAGATTCGAGGAAGAATGCAAGCAGGGCCTCCACAGCCAGCGG
>JAIRSA010000036.1 GCA_031255695.1 Eubacteriales Family XIII. Incertae Sedis bacterium
GCGCCGCAGGTGTTCCAAGGCACCAGGGGCGACGTTATCGTCCCGGAGTCTTCGAGGCACCTGGAGAGGTTCTTGTTCTTGAGCCGCCTGTCTTCGAAGGCCTCCCTGTACATCCTGCCAGGAAGGATTATCGACAGATACTGGTCTGATGCGATTATGTTCATGAATATGCATGAGAAGACCGTGACCGTGACAAGCGACCCGACGTTCTTGGCCAGCTTCAGCATGGCTTCGGCGAGCGTGGCCAGCATGCCGGACGAATCCATGACCCCGCCTATCGTCATAGCGCATATGATCAGGTTGACGGTCCAGAGCATGGAATCCATGCCGCCCCTCGAAAGGAGGTCGTCGATGTCGGCGTTGCCTGTAGCGGACTCATATCCATAATGCAGCAGGACGAAGACATCCCCGAGCGCTATCCCCTGGAATATCATGCCCATGATGATGCCCAGTATGGCGCCGCCCAGAAGCCCAGGAAGCGCGGGCGTCTTCAGCGCGACCATGACTATGACGAGCAGCGGGGGCAGGAGCAGGAGCAGGTTGATGTTGAAGGCGTCGGCCAGTGCGTTCTGGAGTTCCCGGACCACCGTCATGTCGACATCGCCCTGCGAGCGCCCGAAGCCCATGATGGCGTATATGACGAGGGCGATCAGCAGCGACGGCGTGACGGTCCATATCATGTGGCGGATGTGCTCGAACAGGTTCGAGCCTGCCACCGCCGGGGCCATGTTCGTCGTGTCCGAAAGCGGCGACATCTTGTCGCCGAAATAGGCGCCTGAGACTATGGCGCCGGCCGTCATGGCCGGGTTGATCCCAAGGCCCATGCCCACGCCGACGAGAGCGATCCCTATGGTGCCGGCTGTCGTCCACGAAGAGCCGCTGGCCAGGGAGACGATACAGCAGATCAGGCAGCTTGCCACGAGGAAAACGCCGGGGCTGAGGATCATCAGGCCATAATAGATCATGGCGGGCACTATCCCTGCAGCGATCCAGGCGCCGATGAGGGCGCCGACCACGAGAAGGATGAGGCAGGCCTGCATAGACCTAGAAATACTGGCTATTATGCCGTTTTCCAAAAATTTCCACTTGTAGCCATTGATGATTGCGATGATGGCCCCGAAAGCTGCCGCAAGGATCAGCGGTATATGCAGCTCGCCGTAGCCGCAGTAGAGCGGCGATGTCTCTGCGTCGCCAAAGAAGATCATGTGAAAAATGTTGAGTGCGTAGCAGAGCATGATAATAGTAAGCACCATTACCGAGGCGACCTGCCACATTGGAATCTTGCGTCCCATAAGTCCGTCCTCCTTAGTCGTTTACAGCCCATGACGACTGGCGGGCACTTGGTGCCGCTTCAGGCCTGCCAGTGCGGGGGCGGCTTTGCAGCCGTCTGCCCGCAGCCTGACGCGGCTGTCCGGAGCGGCGCCGCGCGAGCGCCGGTCGCCAATGGGTTAATAGTGGACGGGGGGCCGCCGCCGGCTTCCGGGCCCGCCGCAGCCTTCCCCGTCAATAAGACCGTATATATTATCTGCCGGCACCGTCTGCGGCTTCCGGCGCCTGATCCGCGCCTTCAGCCGCCCCGTCGTCGGCCCCTCCAGTCGTGCCTTCGGCATCGGGCGCCGTGTCGGCGGCTGCCCCGCCCGATGGATGGGCGGCGGCATAGGCCTTTATCCCGCTGATGATCTTTGCTGTCTCCTCACGTGAGGCCGGCGCGGCAGGATCGAAGCGGCCGTCGTCGCGCCCGCTTATTATGCCAATCTGCCTCAGCATGTTGACGGCATCCTTCGCGTAGCCCGCTATCTGCGCGTCATCCGGGAAGGCGTTGCCATCGGGTGCGGGAAGCGTTATGTCAAGGGCTGTGAGCGCACGGTGCGCGATCACGCAGATATCCTGCCTGGTGATCGTGAAGTTCGGCGCGAAGCTTGTCGCGGAGACGCCTTCGATCAGGCCCTTGGAAGAGGCTATGTCGACAAAGCCCTTGAACCAGTCGCCGTCCTTCACGTCATCCGTGAATGGCTTCGGGGTATCGCCCGCGCTGAATGCGAGGGCAAGCACTATCATCTTAGTGAATTCCGCCCTGGTCACGTTGCCCTGCGGGTCGATCCTGCCGTCAGTGCGCCCTGAGAGCACGCCGGAAGCGACAAGCTCTTCGATGAAGGGGACCGCCCATCCGGATATGGCTGCGGCATCAGAGAATGCTGCCAATGCGCCGTCTGCGGGGGCTGTGCCCTGGCCTTCCTGGCCTGGCGCCAATGGCACCTCGCCGTCGTCTACGGTAGCCGGGGTGTCGGGGATGCTGCCATTTCCGGTATTGTTCCCCGGCAGCGACACGACGCGCGACCAGACGGCTTTAAGCGTTATGTCCGCCGTTATCGGGGTATTGGCGAAATCGAAAAGCGCAGTCGAAGAGCCAAGTGCCCAGCCGATGAAACGGTTTCCGGCTTTCATCGGATCCGTAGGCCTTGCGGCAAAGCCGTTTTCTTCTATAGTCTGGCTCGCAGGCGCCGGATTGCCCCCGTCTACGTTAAACGACACTGTATACGTCTTGGCTGGCGTATCGGGATCTTCGATGCCGCTGAACTCTGTCCAAAGCCCGCCGATCGACCTGCTGTATATGGCGTTCGTCGCGAACAGGTAGTCGTCCTGCTGGTGCGCCTTGCGCACTATGCTGTTGGCGAATACCGTCACGT
>JAIRSA010000038.1 GCA_031255695.1 Eubacteriales Family XIII. Incertae Sedis bacterium
TTTGCCGTCCTGCAAGGCGCAAAACGCAAGCGAACCCGAAGGTTCGGTGAGGCTTTGCAACGAAGCAGGGGGGTGAATCAGCCGCAAATATATCACGTTTTTAGTCGGAGAACAGTATAAAACCATGATGGGCAAACCATAAGGCTTTACAGCGACGCGCCTGGCGCCGGGAAATCCCCCTGTGCCAGGCGCGTCAAATGTACGCGGTCCGCGATAAACTTGACTTGTCAAACGAATACCGGACCCCATCATAAAATGCGTATATTTTATCTCCCCAGCCCGGTCCAATCCAATCCAGCCCAATCCGGGCATGCCCTCGTATCGCATTCCCGGCATTGCGCCGCCGGCATAGTTATGATAATATGGGAATGCAGGTTGGACGCCTAATACTGTTCTACGATTAAAACATTGCAAAGAAATGAGGGGCTTATGAAATCCAAAACGAAAAAAGAGCTGTTATCTGCATATCGAGAGCGAAAAGTGATCGGCGGCGTGTTTGCGGTACGCAATACAAATAACGGGAAACTATTGCTTGACAGCACGGGCGACATGCAAGGCAGCCGCAATCGCTTTGACTTCATGAAAAAAACAGGCGCATGTTATCATCTTAAATTGCGTGACGAATGGTCTGATAACCCGCCGTTCGTTTTTGAGGTTTTGGAAGAACTAGAAAAGGGGGAAACGCAAACGGATTCAGAGTTCACGGATGATCTTAAAACCTTGCGGGAACTGTGGCTTGAAAAAATGCGGGGCAATGATTTCTATTGAGGCCGCAGACGCCCCGATCCGCAGTGCTGTCAAAGCTTCAAAGGCGCTTCAAAGCTTCATCTCAGCCTTCAAAGGCCTTGGCCGCTGAACCCACGTCACGCATTGACGGGGGATGGCGGCCGTGCTATTATAGTAGCAAGGAGGGCGCCAATGACAATAGCTATAGACAAACGGACATATGCCGCCATATACCGGCTCTTGAACAGGGTATCGCCCATAGACGGCGACTGCGGGCGTCTGTGCGGCAGCGCCTGCTGCCGTGCGGGCGACGACGAGGCCGCGGCCAAGGGCCAGAGCCTCGGCATCTATCTGCTGCCTGGCGAAGACGCGCTGTTCACGAAAAACGAGGGCTGGATCGAATGGGGATGGTCGAGGGCCGACGATTCCGACTTCCCCGATTCGTGGGAAGGCCTATCCGTATACTTCATAAAGTGCGGCGGCGTAGATGCCTGCCATCGTGAGATCCGGCCGCTCCAGTGCCGGTTTTTCCCGCTTGCGCCGCATCTCACGCGGGACGGCCGCCTGTGGATGATCTTATATCCTGACAAAGGGCTCCCTTATAGCTGCCCCCTGATAAAAAACAAAACCCCTCTGTCGCGGGATTTTGTCAAAGCATCATATACTGTCTGGAACCGGCTCATGCGCGATCCCCTCATCTATGATCTGGTGAAATACGACTCATCATACCGCAGCAGATCAAAACTCGTCTTTATATATCCTGATGCTGGACGCTGGGCGCAGGGGGTGCCGGGCGCGGCACCCCCATAGGGCGCCGTCTAGGCCGCAGCGGCTGATCTGCGGCGGGCGCTACGGCAGATGCCGGGCGCGGCGCCCCCTGGCCTATATATACGGCAGGCGCTGAGGATACGTCCCCAGCGCCATCTACCATCTAGTTGGCTGCGGCTGCTGCCGGGGCTGCCACAGGCACTGGGCCGGAAGGATCCGCTACATTGGGCACGGCAGACCCTGCAGACCCTGCAACTCCGTTGCCGATGCTGCTTCTGTCTATAATGCCAGGAAGCGTCACAGCACCCCCTCCACCACCGGACGCACTGCTTATGGACGCACTGCCTGGAGGCCTCACAGCGGCTTCCTTGGCTTCATTGGATGCCTGCGTACGCGCCGCGAGCACAGCCCTGACATTCGCGACATTGAAGACCACAACGGCGGATTCTGCATTCGTCATCTCCCTGTCACCGCCGAAATTGCCTGCCGTATCGCCCTTCATGACCGAAATAGCCTTCGCGATGGCGACATAGCCCTTATACCCGTCGCTGATTTCGTCCGCATAAGGATTCACAAAGATCTCAGGAAATGCGGCCAGATCCTGATAGTTCAGATATCGCACTGCGAACTTGGCAGCGTCGTACCTCGTCAGTGCCGCCTCTGGGGCCTTTTCGCTTTCGAGCAGCACGCCGTTTAAGATCAGATGCTTGTACAGGGCATCCTGGTCGGAGAAGCGGTTCTGCGCCGAAGTCAGCAAGCTGAAGAACCCAGACTGCGTCACCTTCCCGTTCGGCTCGAACAGGCCGCCAGTCACATAATAGCCGTTTTCAAACAGCCTGTTTATTGTATCCTTGGCCCAATGCCCTTCAATATCCGTATACGGTATAGCCTTATTTTCTTGGTACTCCCTGCCACGGTAGTCGATCTTGGCGCCAGTGAGCGGATCGATGTGGAACGGCACACTGTTCATCCACAGGTACACCGGCGTGGGCTTTGCCGTGCTGATGCCCGGCACCGGCAGCAATACCCTAGCTGCCACAGCTGCGGTGCTGCTGGCCTCCTGCCCGCCGGCTACGCCCGAATACGCAAGCCTGAAATCGCCGTATTCATCGAACATTTCGAACGCGCTCTCAGGAGAGACAGGATTCTTTATCTCCGGGAACTTGGCATTGTTGTGCCAATTGCACCTGTAGCTTGTGATCTCCTCCGTATAAGGATCGACGGTCACGTAAATGCTGTCGGTCACGAATGTGTAGCCGCCGACTTTCCTGTCGAAGCTGTACGAGTGCGCATACGGCTCCGCGCCTCCGGCCATAGGGATGAATTTGCGGCTGGAACTGTCTTCATTCAGCGCCGTCTGGCTGAATTTGCCGGGGGCCGCTTTCTCCAGCATCCCTGTGGCTATGCTTAGCCCACGCTCGCCGCTGATTGGGGTCTTGCCCTTGCGGTCTTCCGTCCCTCGATAATAAGACCACGCTATGACTTCCCCGCTCTTGGCATCTACGTTAGTGTGGGCGTATGTCCCGTCGCTATCTTCGTATTCTATGCTCCATATGAATGCTTTGTCGTCATCATACTTTGTTGTGAGCTGGGACGATGTGGGTTTCATTTTCTGTAGCGCGGGGAATACCGTAGCGGCCCTAGCCTGCGCCTGTGAGCTGGTGAGAAGGCTCTCCATGCCGCTTACAGCATCCATCTCGGCCGGCGACAGGGACTTCTCTGCGCCGACGCTATCCGCCGCCGCTTCTCCTGCCCCCGCCATCCTTGCCATTGGGTATACCCCTCCGTCAGAAAGCTGGACAGGCTTGCCGGTCCGCGCGTCGATCGCGTAGTGCTGGCCTTTTATGCTGTACGCGGGGAACACGTTTAGCTGCCTGTTCTCATAGTCATACCATGAACGGTATTCTATCGTGAGCCCGCCTGAGCTTATGTAGCTTCCCTTAGCAATGGCTTCGGATATCACGCCAGCTGTGCTCGGCAGCGCCTCGCCGAAGTCGACGCTGTCCCAGTTGTAGTTGGTGACTTCGCCCGTGTGGCTGCTGATCCTGATATTCGCTTTCACCATGGTGGCGGGCGTGCCGTTTTCGTACATCATATATACCAAGTTGTGCCCTGAAGTGTCGCTCTGGCTCTGATCCGTCAGCACCATCTTGGCTGCAAGCGCCGGGTTGTTTGCGCTGAGGAACTTCGCCGCAATTTCGGCCGCCGCTTCGCGTGTCATTGTGCCAAGGCCCTGGTACTCCGCATCCATGTAGTTATTGGCGTAATACGATGTCATATAGCCGCCGCGTATCGACACGTCCACACTATTCCTGTACTCTCTGTCATGCCACGAGAGCCAAAATGTCAGCTGCGCCTTGCTGCCTTCATCCTCTCTTACATCGTAAGTGAACTCCGTAAGTCCGTCCGGTATGTTCACCAGGCTCTTCGCCTTCAATATCGCGGCTTCAAGCTCCTTGCTGTTGTTGTCCGCCGCAAAAGCCGGCACTGCGGCCGAAATCGCCAGGGCCGCGCACAGCAATATACTTATAATCTTTTTCATGCTAACCTCCTGTTTTCCTGAAACGGCGCAGGGACTGCATCGCCCGCGCCACGCCGGCTGTCATGCCGGCCATCAACCAATATCACTTGCCGTTATATTTGTTAGACGGCCCCCCATGAAGATAAGTTCCATATAAATTTAGTTATACTGTTCTCCGATTAAAACGTGGATAAGATTTGCACGATGATTTTAGCCGGCGGATATCTGGCCATGTCTAGCTGCAAAACCCAAAACCCACCTATCCGGCGTTATGCTGTATAGGTGGGCTTGTTTGTTTATTCTGGTAGGGCGGCATATGGGGCTTCTGCCCGCGCGGCGCGTTCTTGCTTTACATATTTTCCCAGTGGCCTGAAGCCCCGCCGCGCCGGCGCGGCTCTATGCCCCGCCCGCCTTGTTTATAATATTTACTCGATGACCGATGCCACGACGCCCGCGCCTACGGTCCTGCCGCCTTCCCTGATGGCGAAGCGCAGCCCTTCCTCTATGGCTATCGGCGTGATCAGCGTGATCGTCATCTGGATGTTGTCGCCAGGCATGCACATCTCCACGCC
>JAIRSA010000240.1 GCA_031255695.1 Eubacteriales Family XIII. Incertae Sedis bacterium
TATAGGAAGAATATATTAAATTTTAGATGTTCGCCGGGGGACATAAAGCCCCGTTCTTTGCGCACTCAAACATTTTACTATATAGCGAGACGGCTTGTCAATAAGTTCCGCCAGAACAGTTTCAAAATTTTGCCCCAATCGTTACTACCCAAAATCTACCCCAAAATTTTGGCAAAATTTTCCGTTGCCCTTGGGCTGGCGCGGCCGCCTGAAATTGGCATGAAATCTAGGGCGGCGCGAAATGGGTGCTTGGCATGGCTTCGCCGCAGTGATATAATATCACTGTAAACCATTAAACCGTTAAAGCATGGGGGCAGCATAGGGGAGGGAAGGCGCCATGGGATATGTGTCTAAATTCAAAACTGAGGAAACGGATCTGCTGTTCCAGGCGATACTTTCGCTGAAGGACGGCGAGGAATGCTATCGTTTCTTTGAGGATGTGTGCACCATCAATGAGCTGCACGCAATGTCACAGAGGTTCTATATAGCCAAGCTGCTGCTCGAAGGCAGGACATATCAGGATATCGAGGAGATCACGAAGGCCAGCACCGCCACTATCAGCAGGATCAACAAATGCTGCCGCTACGGCGCAGAGGGCTACAAGATCGCCGTGGGCCGGCTGGCGCCGGGGACGCCGGAACCATAAGGGCGGCCGCGCCCTGCCGCGCCCGCCAGTTCATCTGCCTGCCCGGCATCCCTGCCGCGCCCGCCAGCCCATCTGCCCGCCCGGCAGCTTTACCGCACCCGCCAGCCCATCTGCCCGCCCGGCATCCCTGCCACGCCCGCCAGCCCGCCCATCCGCCAGCCTGCCCATCCGCCGGCCGGCCATCCTGCCCGCGTCCGGATCAGCCCGCCCGCTTTTCGGCCTGCGCCCCACTGTGTTTTTGGCACAGCAGGCCGTGCGCCGCCGGTGCGAAAAAAAATTTTCCCGACATTTTCCCCGTACGTCCTAGTGTTTTTGGCGTATTTTTGCGATTTTATCGGTTAGCAATAGCTAACTAAAACAGATTTATCGTTTTTTGAGAAATAAACGGCTTGACAAAGAGGGGTTTAGCAGATATCATGGATAGAGTATCTTTTTGATATGGTATTGTATTTTGTGATATACCGATAAAAAACAGTAATATTTTACGGTATTGGTGGGTTAGGGGTTCTGAGTGCTTGATTGCCGGCTTGCCGGCGGGCTGGCGGGGACTAAGATTTGGAAAGGATTCGCCTGATTGGTCGGATTCGCAATTATTTTTGCTATTTTGTATTAATGGTAAAAGAAGTATTGACAATTATATATGAATTGTATAGACTGTTTTGGTAAACTTTGTCCGTTTATGTATGTTTGACCGCATTCTCTGACGTTTGTGGATACCGATAGCCTTATGAAACACTAATGCACTTATGAAACTGCATGTGCAACGATAGATATAGTGGAGTATCGCGGTCGGTTTTTCGGCCAGGTATTCTGCATTGAACATTGCGCTGGAGTCTGCATGGGCATGCCGCCTGTGCGATTCAACGGATATATCCGGAGCTATAATGCCCTCTGCCGATCAGTGCCCGGCTGGCCCCATGGGCTGGGTTTTGTATGGCAGGCGGTGCATGGCGCCGGGAAGGACAGCTTTTTGTAAGTAATCTAAGAACGGAGGTTGTGGGTTTAGACAGGCTTCAGGATTGATCCTACATTGTCAGCGATCGCGCTGTCTTGTTGGCTTGTCTGCGCCCGAAGAATTATTATGACAAAGAACAGAAAGAAAGAGGTAGTGGTATTAACCCCATTCGAGATGCCGGATGTTGAGTTGGCCCTTGATACCATTAGGGCGGGAGCGTTCCCAGTTTTGCATTTGGGAAGGGATGCCGCGGCGGCGGAACAGGCCCTGTCCGAACTTTCTTCAAGGACAGCATCCCCCTTTGGCGTCTGCATTTCGGACAAATCTATGAAGGGCATCAAGCTCCCTGAGCAGGTGGCGAGGATAGTCACTCCTTACGGAAAGGGCTTCAAGCGTGGCGTGACGGCCAAAAATAAAGATGTGGAGACACTGTATCAGGTGTATTCTATCAGCGAGGCCGAAGCCGCCATTGCCGAGAAGGTGCCTGCCATCGTGCTGAAAGGCAGCGAGGGCGCTGGGCTTGTGGCCGAAGAGTCGTCCTTCGTCATGTTCCAGAAAATTATAGTCGAATGCCATAAAAACAAGATAGACGTGTATATCCAAGGCGGCGCAGGCGTCCATACATCGGCGGCCTACCTGGCCCTAGGGGCGAAAGGCGTGATACTTGATTCACAAGTGGCGCTCCTGCCGGAGTGCCGTGCCCCGCAGGAGGTCAAGAACACGCTTGTTAAGCTGAACGGCAGCGAGATGCTGCTTGTCGACGGGTTTAGGGTCCTCGTCAGGCCGAACTCGCCAAAGCTGGCAGAGGGCATCGGCTTCGACGGGCTTCGCCAGTATCTCGGCGGCCTCGATCTCTCACAGAATTTTCTGCCCGTAGGCCTCGATGTCACATTCTCGGCCGATTTCAAAGAAAAATACAAAAACCTTAACACTCTGGTGTTTTCCATATATGAAGCTGCATATTCCCACCTGCGGCAGGCCAAGGCGCTGGGCGCTATCGCCCCGGACAACGGCATGGCAGGCTATCTTGGCACGAAATACCCTGTCGCGCAGGGCCCGATGGCGCGCGTCAGCGATGTGCCGGAGTTCGCGCGCGAGGTGGCAAAGGGCGGCGCGCTGCCCTTCGTGGCCCTGAGCATGATGAGCGGCGCCGCTGCGGAGAAACTGCTGTCCACGACAGCGTCCAAGATGGGGCAGAGGCCCTGGGGCGTCGGCATACTGGGCTTTGCATACCCGCAGCTGGTCGAGGAGCAGACAGCCCTCATACTGAAGGCCAAGCCGGACGCCGTCCTGATAGCGGGCGGCAGGCCGTCGCAGGCGCGGCCCTTTGAGAAAGAAGGCATAAAGGTCTTCCTGCACGCCCCGGCCACAGGGCTTTTGGACATGTTCCTGAAGGAGGACGCGAAGAATTTCATATTCGAAGGGCGCGAGAGCGGCGGCCATGTGGGGCCGCTCCCCAGCACTGTGCTCTGGGAGAAGCAGATCGCGCGGCTGCTCAACGAGGAGGACAAGGCTTCCATAAGCGTCTTCTTCGCGGGCGGCATACACGACGCGCTTTCGTCCGCATTCGTATCGATCATGGCAGCGCCGCTTGCGGCCTCGTCCATGAACCTCGGCGTCATTGCAGGGACTGCCTACCTTTATACAAAGGAGATCGTCGACACGGGCGCCATTACCAAGGAATACCAGCGGCAGGTCATCGAGCACAACGAGACCATGCTGCTCAAGACTGCATACGGGCAGGAGACGCGCGCGCTGAAATCGCCTTACACGAAGTTCTTCAACGACGAAAAGGCCAGGATGCTTGCCGAGGGCATGGATCCGAAGGAGGCATGGGTCAAGCTTGAGGAGATAAACATGGGGCGTCTCAGGATCGCTTCAAAGGGGATCCGGCGCGACGGCGACAAGCTGGTCAGCGTGCCGGAAGCTGAGCAGATCCAGGGCGGGCTCTTCATGACGGGCGAGGTCACCGCCGTCATCGACAAGCTCACATCCGTGCGCAAGCTCCATGGCGCCGTGACATCCGCTGCCAACGAGCTCATCGGCAAGCTGCAGAGCCTGCCAAAGCCCGATTTCGGGATGCTGAAGGATTACCAGCCCTGCGACATTGCCATTGTGGGCATGGCCGGCATCTTCCCCGACGCCCCCGATATCGACGAATACTGGAAGAATATCATTTTCAATACGGACTGCGTCACCGAGGTGCCGGATTCGAGGTGGAACAAGGAGATCTTCTTCAAGCAGGAGGGCAGGGACACCGACTACACGGTATCCAAATGGGGCGCCTTCCTGAAGCCTATGGATTTCGACGCCTTGGAGTTCGGGATCACGCCACAGTCGCTCGCGTCGATCGAGCCTGTGCAGCTCCTGAGCCTCCTTGTCGCCAAGCGCGCCCTGGAGGATGCGGGATATGGGGATATCGCCAAGGTGGATCTGGACGACACTTCGGTCATATTCGGCGCCCAGGGCGCCGGGGAGCTGGCCGGCGTCTACGGATCGCGTGCCGGGCTCAGGAGCATGCTTGGCGAGCTGCCGGAGTCGGCCGACGCGGCCTTGCAGCGCCTCACAGAGGACTCTTTCCCAGGCGTGCTGTCAAACGTCATATCGGGCAGGATCACGAACCGGCTCAACATGGGCGGCCGCAACTACACGGTGGACGCGGCCTGCGCCTCGTCGCTCGCCGCGATGGACATAGCTTTCCACGAGCTCCATTCCATGAGGTCGAACATGGTCGTGCTGGGCGGCGCCGACCTGCATAACAGCATAAACGATTTCCTGTTCTTCTCAAGCACTTTCGCGCTTTCGCGCAAGGGCTACTGCTCCACCTTCGACTCCGAAGCCGACGGGATCACGCTCGGCGAGGGTATCGGCGTCGTGATCCTCAAGCGCCTCGAAGACGCCGAACGCGACGGCGACAAGATATATGCGGTGGTCAAGGGCATAGGGGGCAGCAGCGACGGGCGCAACCTCGGCCTCACGGCGCCGAGCAAGAAGGGCCAGATAAAGGCGCTGCAGCGCGCATACAGGAGCGCCGGCATCACCCCGTCCGAGGTGGGCATGATCGAAGCGCACGGCACAGGCACCGTGGTGGGCGACCGCATCGAGCTGAGCGCGCTCACGGATGTCTTTGTGGAGTCGGGCGCGCTTCCCGGCCAGACGGGCCTGGGGTCCGTAAAGACGCAGATCGGGCACACCAAGTGCGCCGCAGGCATTGCGGGGCTTATAAAGGCGGCCATGTCCGTCAGATACGGCGTGTTGCCGCCCACATTGCACCTGAACAAGCCGAATTCGGCCTACAGCCCCCGAAACCCCTTTGCGTTCAATGCCGAAAAGGCGGGGATCTGGAACAGCCCCAAGCGTATAGCGGGCGTCAGCGGCTTCGGCTTCGGCGGCACGAATTTCCACACCATACTCCAGAACTACGAGGAGACGGTGCCGGGGCTGCCATGCATGCGGGCCTGGCCTTCCGAGCTCTTCGTGTTCCGCGGGGACAGCCTGGACGAAGCCAAGGGGATCATGGGCAAGGTCAAGGAACTGTATGCCGTAAACAACACGATCAAGCTCAGGGATGTGGCCTACAGCCTGGCAGGATACAGCGGCAAGGATATACAGATTGCGATGGTGGCCGGCGGCTGGGAAGAGCTTACCAGCAAGATCGACATGGTCTGCGGCGGCGGGCTTGACGGCAGCGACGCCAAGAAGGCCGAGATGTCGGGCGTGTATTTCAGGAAGGCGGTTGAGGGCAAGGTGGCCTTCCTGTTCTCCGGGCAAGGGAGCCAGCGCGTGAATATGGCGCGCGACCTTTTCGTCATATTCCCTGCCATGCGGAAGCTGGTGGAGAAGGAGCCGGAATACATGGACATCCTGTTCCCGCTGTCGGTGTTCAGCAGTGAGGAGAAGAAGGCGCAGAGGGAGCGCATAACGGATACCAGGAACGCGCAGCCCCTGCTGGGCGCCGTGGACCTCGCCATAGCCGAGTTCCTGCGTTCGCTGGACATAGTCCCCGACATGGCGGCGGGGCATAGCTACGGGGAGATACCGGCGCTGTGCTTTGCGGGCGTATTTTCGCCCGATTACCTCCTATCGCTCAGCCGCCGCAGGGCGGAGGCCATACTGGGCGCCGTAGGCGGGGATCCGGGCAAGATGGCCGCAGTGACGGCCGCGCCTGAGGAGCTCGCCAGCCTGCTCGAAGGCGAAACCGAAGTTTGGGCGGTGAACTACAACTCAGTGAAGCAGACCGTCGTGGCAGGCACGTCGGATGCCATCGGCGCATTTGTAAAGAAGGCGGCCGAGGCCAAGATATCGTGCAAGGAGCTGAATGTGGCCTGTGCCTTCCACAGCCCGCTGATCGCGAAGTCGAAGGTGCTCTTCGCGGACGCGCTCAGGGACGTGGCCTTCAAGAAGCCCTCACTCCAGGTGTGGTCGAACACGACGGCCGCTGCCTACCCGGCCTCGCCGGAGAGCATAAAGAACCGCCTGGCGGATCATCTGGTCAACCCTGTCCTGTTCAACAGGCAGATTGCGAATATGTATGAGGACGGCGCAAGGGTCTTCATTGAAGCAGGCCCCGGCAATGTCCTCACAGGCCTCGTGTCAGGGACGCTTGGCCATGAGGAAGATGTTATAACAATCCAGACGGAAAAGCAGGGAAAGGACGGATTGACCTTCCTTTTGCAGGCACTGGCCCGTTACGTTTCTACAGGGAGAAGTATGAACATGGAAAAACTTTATGAGGGAAGGGACGTCGAGACGGTGAACATCGACGCGCCCGAAGATTACAGGAAGAACAGCACCGTGTGGTATGTCGACGGCAAAGGCGCCGTGCCTTCGAACGGTAAGCCGCCTGTGGGCGGCGCCCAGACAGGGACCATCCTGTCTCTGAGAGATCTAACCAGCAGCCAGATAAAAGATTCCGTGGATTTCACCCCCGAAGCGTTGATGATGGCGTATCTCGACAATATGAACGCGATGATCCAGGATCAGAGGGATGTCATGCTCGGATATCTGGGGCAGACCGAAGTGGTGCCGCGCGCGCAGATCCAGAGGGCGCCTGTGAGCCGCCAGCCTTACGCTGCCGGCGGGCAGTACCAGGAAGCCGATGGGGTCGAAGTGCCGGTGCAGGTGTCGGAGGCGGACGCGCCCGAAGACGAAGGCGGCCAGATCCCGAATGTATTCGATCTCAGCAAGGATGAGCTGAAGGACGTGATCCTCGATGTGGTCAGCGCCAACACGGGATACCCGATCGACATGCTTGGCATGGATATCGACCTTGAGGCCGATCTCAGCATCGACTCGATAAAGCGCCTTGAGATCATAGGGGCGCTCCAGGAGAAGGTCAAGTTCTCGGAAGGCGCCATATATTCGGAAGAGTCCTACAGCAAGATGGTAGAGATAAAGACGCTGAACGGCCTTGTGAACTGGATTGCAGACATAGGCGTGAAGATAAAGGAAGGCCTGGAGGCCGGCGAGGCGCAGGAAGGCGCCAGCGCGCCGGCGGCAGGCGGCGCCGCGCCCGCAGCTGTGGCAGCTGGGCCGGAAGACGGCGGCAGCGAGGTCACGCGCGTGGTCTTCGAGCTTGAGGATTTCCCGCTGGCCAAGGAGGCGCCGGCCAAGATCAAGGGCAAGCGCTTCGCTCTGCTCAACGACGAAGGCGGCTTCGCGGAATGCCTCAAGGCGCTGCTCGACGCAGACGGCGCACAGGCGGATCTCGTGGGCAAGGACGCGGCGGATCTGACGGCCTACGACGGCCTGATCATCGTCAACGCCTATAGCGCCCCGTCAAGGGCCACCGTAAGCGATCTCTTCAGCCTCATGAAGGCCGCCGACCTGAGCAAGCTCCAGTGGCTCCAGGTATTCGACGACACTGCTGGCGCGCTGCTCACCGATGGCGGCGCCGCCGGGATCCGTATGCTGGAAGGTTTCTCCGGCCTGCTTAAGACCATCGTGCAGGAATACCCGGAGATCAACTCGCGGACTGTGACGGCATTCCAGAAATTCGAAAGGGAGCCCTTCGCGCGCATGGCGCTGGACGAGCTGCTCGCCGAAGACTATTTCGCTGAGATATTCTATCAGGGCGATGTGCGTATGCGCAACTATCCGAGGCTCAAGGGCCTCACGCTTTCGGATTCGCAGGCACTTGAACTGGGCAAGGACGCGAACGTGCTTGTGCTTGGGGGCGCCCAGGGCATAACACGCGAGCTGACGGCGGCCATGGCGGCCGAATACCCATGCAGGTACATCCTCGTCGGCAGGACGGCCGAGAACAAGGAGGATGCAGATAAATACGGCGAACTGAACTCTGTCGACGAGATAAGGAAACGCATCATAGACGAAGGCGAGATCAAGGAGCTGAAGGAGATCGAGGCGAAGGCAAAGCTGATCTTCAAGACGGTGCAGATCAGGAAGTCGGTCAGGATGATCGAGGCTGCCGGCGCGGAGGTGTCCTATGTCGCGGCGGATGTCAGGGACGAGGACGGTTTCCGCAAGCTTATCGCGGACCTGAAGGGGCAGTACGGCAAGATCGACGCCGTTGTCCACGCCGCAGGCATACTGGAGGACAAGCTGTTCCAGGACAAGTCGCTTGAGTCCTTCGAGCGCACATACCAGACCAAGGTCAACCCGATCCGCGTGATCGCGGAGGAACTCATCTCTGACCTGAAGCTGCTCGTGCTGTTCAGCAGCGTGACGGCCACATTCGGGAACCGGGGCCAGGGCGACTATGCCGCAGGCAACAACGTCCTGGATCAGGCTGCGCACGTGCTCAATGCCAATATGCCGGAAATGAAGGTGATAGCCTTCAACTGGGGCCCATGGAAGGGGGCCGGCATGGTCTCGAAGGGCCTTGAGGCGGAGATGAAGAAAAAAGGCATGTACATGATCCAGATAGGGCCAGGCAGCCAAATGTATATAGAGAATCTGAAATACGGCGATGCGTCACAGGTGTTGGCCCTTGCAGGCAGCGGCGAAGGGGTCGAAGGTTTCCTCCTGAATGCCATGAACTCCCGCGTCACGCCGAAGAGCCCTACTGCGTAAGCGCAAGCGGCATGGAGGTTATATAAAATGCAACAGAAAGATATTGCGATAGTAGGGATGTCGATATACTGCCCTGCCGGCGACTCTCTGGACGAGTTCTGGCATAACCTGATCAACGGCATGGACGCCATCACCGATGCCCCGCACGAACTCATCGACAGTTATTATTTCGGGCGTGAGGAGGGCGCGATCGACAGCTTCTACTGCAGCCGCGGCGGGTTCTGCAAACCCTACAAGGTCGACCCGCTGCGCTACGGCTTCGTGCCGATCACCTTTGACGGCATGGAGACCGAGCAGGTATACGCCCTCGCCGGGGTGGAGCAGGCCCTCATAGACGCAGGGATCTTCGAAAAGGGGATATCCCTGAACAACTGTTCGATAATAATAGGCAGGGGCAATTTTTCCGGCAACATAGCGCTGCGCGCGGCAGAGGTCATACGGACCGGGCACCAGCTGGATCAGTTGCTCAGGTACGCCTGCCCGGATATACCGGAAGACGAGATCACCCAGATCAAGAAAGAATACCAGAAGCAGTGCGGCCGTTTCCAGTCCGACACTGCCATAGGCACCATGCCTAGCCTTGCCGCATCGCAGGTGGCCAACCGTTTTGACATGCATGGCCCCGCATATACAGTGGACGCGGCCTGCGCGAGCGGCATCGTCGCCATCAACCATTCGATCGCCCTGCTTCAGAGCGGGCAATGCGATGTCACGGTGGCGGGCGGCATGCACCTTATCCATAACGCCATGTTCTGGGGCGCCTTCAACATGATGGGCGCCGTGTCCCACAAACAGCAGATCTCCCCGTTCAGCGAAGATGCTGACGGGCTCCTCATAGGGCAGGGCGCGGGCTTTGTGGTGCTCAAGACGCTTGACCGCGCGATTGAGGACGGCGACAAGATATACGCAGTGATCAAAGGCACCGCGATATCCAGCGATGGCAGGGGTTCCCACGTAATGGTCACATCTGTCCATGGGCAGCTTAGGGTGCTCGATGAGGCGTGGAAGGCCTCCGGCCTGGATCCGTCGCGGATAGGCTACGTGGAGGCGCACGGCACCGGCACCATCGTGGGCGACCGCACGGAGATCTCGACGATGACGCAGTTCTTCGGCGACGCATCCAAGGACAAAGCCTTCGTTGGGTCTGTAAAGTCCAATATAGGGCACACTATGCCGGCGGCCGGCATGATCGGCCTGATCAAGACGGCGCTGGCCCTTTACCACCGCAAGATACCGCCAACGCTCCACTGCGATAAGCCGCTGGCGGCCATGGAAGAGTCGCGCTTCAAGCCGCCGCAGCAGTTGGTGGAATGGGACAGCGATAAATACCCGCTCGTCGCCGGGGTGAACTCCTTCGGGTTCGGCGGCGTGAACTCGCATGCAGTGCTTACGGCCTACGAACAGCCAGTGGGCCGCAGCCCAAGGCCCTTTGCCTACCATGGGGAGGCTGCGGTCCTTTCGGCCAAAACGAAAGAACAGCTCCTCGCCAAGCTGGATGACGGCGATTTTACGAATACCGGCGGCGATTGCCGCATGGTGATCTTCAACCCGACGCCGCAGCGCATCAAGCAGGCGAAGAATATCGTCAATAGCGGGGCGCCGTGGTACGGCAGGCTGGATATGTGGTTCTCCAGCGAGCCCCTGTTGTCGGGCGGGGGCAAGATCGCCTTCATGTATCCGGGCTTTGTGATGGATGCAGAATTTGAGACTGCCTCGCTTACAGACTATTTTGGCTTGGAGAAAGCCGAGTTCGAGGAAGGGAAGAACTATGACGGTGTGCGCCCGTACTATGTCATGCTTGTGAGCAACATGGTCTTGAATGCCTTCGGCATCGAGCCGGATATGTATGCAGGGCACAGCATCGGCGAATGGCAGGCCACCAAGATCGCCGGAATGGTCGACGATGATCTGTCCCGCGTGGTATTTGAAGGCATAGGCGAGTACAGCAACACGAAGGGAAGGCCCTTGTACTATATTGCGGTCAGCAATACCGCATACAGCAAGATCGAGCAATGGTGCGCCGAGATAGACGGCCTTTACATGGCAAACGACAACTGCCCGGATCAAGTGGTCCTATGCGCGGATCAGCCCGCCAAGGATACCCTCATCGCGATACTGGAGGAAGACAAGATACACCATTATATGCTGCCGTTCATAGCCGGTTTCCACACGCCGTACATGGAAGACTATGTCGGGATTTCCAATGAAGCGATCAAGGATCTGGCCATAAAGCCGCCGAAGAAGCCTGTGTGGCTCAGCACACTCAAAGCGCCCGTCTCCGACGATCAGGAAGAGTTCAAAACCGCGATGACGCGGCAGCTTGTGAAGCCTGTGTATTTCCGCGGCATGATAGAGCGTATGTATGAAGAGGCCGACGCGCGCGTCTTTATCCAGATCGGCCACGGCAACCTGGTCGGCTTTGTCGACAATATACTCAAAGGCAAAGAATACGCCTCCATGGCGACATGCGCTACAAACCGCACGGGCGTCGATCAGTTCAGGCATCTGCTGGCCCTGCTGTATGTCTGCGGCAAGGACGACATAGACTATAAGTTCCTGGGCGTGAAGCCCCAGTACATGGTGGAGCACAGTGTGGTCCCCCTGGCGACTTCGCCGGGGATCGTCAAGGAATTCCCGCTGCTCAAGGAGGCGATAAAGAAGTACTATAGGCCTGCAAGCGGTGGAGGTGCCGAAATGGCATCGCTGCTTGACTATGAGAATGCGGACAACCCGTTCATCCAGGCGGTGAACGAGAACATAATGGATGCTGTGAACGTGCAGCGCGAGCTTGTGGGCCTCTTCGGCGAGCTTAGGCCGGCGCCAGGCGCCGTGCCGGCCGGCGGGGCGGCCGCAGTGCGCGGCAGGATCCCGGCGCGCCCATCAGCCCGCGTGGCGGCCGCGGCCGCAGGGGCTGCGCCCGCGCCGCAGCAGGCACAGGCGCCGGCAAAGGCACAAGCACCGGTACCGGCACAGGCGCGGCAGATGAAAGACGGCAAGAAGGGATATAAGTTCAATGATGTGATGCGCCTCAAATTCGACGATCACCCCTACCTGATAGATCACGCCATAGTCAGGCAGCCGGCGGATTGGCCTATCCGGGGCGATCTGAACCCTGTCGTGCCGTTCACCCTCATGCTGGAACTGCTGGCAGAGCGGGCGCTCAGCCATGCCGGCGGGCGCAAGCTCGTGAAGATCAGCTCGTCCATGGCGATGAAATGGATCACAGTGGAAAAGCCTTTCGAAGCCCAGATAACGGGAGAGTGGAAATCTGACGACACGCTTGCGCTCGCTATCGTGGGCCATGCCAGCGCCAACTTCCATTTCGCGGACGAGTATCCTGAGCCGCCGAAGGAAAGCGATCTGGAACTGGATATAGGCGAAATGATCATGGAGCCGCTTTCCAGTGATGAGGCCTACGACAAGTACGCCTTCCATGGCCCCTGCTACCACAGCGTGCAGGCTTACTCGAACATATCCGACCGCGGCATCTACGCGACTGCCGAAAAGCAGTCGGGCAGGGGTTCGCTGCTGGATTCCCTGGGGCAGATCATCGGGCTGTACCTGCACGTGACGCAGGATTACAATACGATATCATTCCCCATACGTGTCAACAACATTAATTTCTACGATGACATATTCGACCAGAAGGGCGTGTTTGACGTCAAGGTGATCATAAGAAGCAGGACAGAATCCCTGGTCGTCGGCGACATGGTCATGTCACGCGGAGGCAGGGTCTGGATGAATACGGACGGCTGGATCAACCAGCGCTTCGAGAACAACCAGGCAATGTGGAATGCCATAATCAAGCCACAGTTCAATACGATCGCCAACATGGTGGCGCCGCATGTGTGCAGCTACTACGACGTATACGAGAAGAATTATAGCTGGATCCTGCTGTACGGCAGATACTTGAACGGCCCGGAGAGGCGGCATTATGATAGCCTGATCGGGAAGCGGAACCGCCTGCCGTACCTCATAAGCAGGATTGCCATGAAAGACGCCGTGCGCACACATCTGAGGAGCGCGGAGGGGAGCTATCCATATCCGATCGAGATAGCTGTGGAGCATGACGAAAACGGCAAGCCCTACCTGGGCGGAGAAGGCGAATTGGGCGAGCGGCTCAAAAATCTGCACGTATCGGTGGCGCACAAGGGTATGGAAGCCATAGCGATATCCATGGACAGGCCGGTCGGGATCGATCTGGAAGCGATAGAGACGCGTGACAGCAGCTTCATGGAGCTTGCGTTCACCGAGAAGGAGCGCGCCATGCTGGCGGACATGGGCCCGGACAGGCTGGACGAATGGGCCACGCGTTTCTGGGTCGCCAAAGAGGCGTATTCCAAAATGCTGGGGACGGGGCTGCAAGGGAACCCGAAACGCTTTGAAATAGGGGCGGTAATGGATGAAGAGATCGTAATCGGCGATACAGCGATAAAGACAATTATATTTAAGGAAGGACTTGTGGCAGGATGGACAAAGTAAACTACAGTAAGGAACGGGATGAGATTTTGGTCGAACTTAAGCGGATGGTGTCTGAGACCATAGGCGAGGATATCGCGGAGATCATAGGGATAACGGCAGAGAGCAAGTTTGTTGCGGATCTGGGCATGGACAGCATAAGCATGGTGACCTTCGCCGAAAAGGTGAGCAAAGCATACGGCACAGACACCGAACTGGCCGACTGGATTTACCGAAAGTCCGTGAAGCAGCTCTTAAAGCTGTCGTTAGGCGACCTGGCGGATTTCATATCCAGGCGCTGAGGCGTTTGGCAGCTGCGTAAGGCAGCCGGCTTTTGCGGCTGGCTGCCTTCGTCTGCCATATGGCGCCGCATGCGGGTTCCGCATGGCCTCGCGTAGCTTCGAATGGCTTCGCGTGCGGCTGCGGCTTCTCGTACGGGCGCTGTAAAAAAATCTGCTTGCATTTCCGCAACGCTTATTGTATATTATATAAGGATGCGGTTTTTTTGCGCCCAAAATTGTTGTGCAGTGGGCACAGGGGAAACGGCACCCATGATATGGCTTGGCGCCTTCGCGCGGCGGAGGTGCATAATACTGTTCTCCGACTAAAAACGTGATATATTTGCGGCTGTCGGCAGACAAATACGCACACCGGATTGCGGCGGGCTGGTGCCTTTGTGGCTGCCTTACGAACTTTCCGGTGGAGGAAAAAAACCAGGAGGGAAAAATGTCGATTATTTCAATGAAACAGTTGCTGGAAGCGGGCGTGCATTTTGGGCATCAGACGAGGAGATGGAACCCAAAGATGGCGCCTTATATTTTTACCGA
>JAIRSA010000005.1 GCA_031255695.1 Eubacteriales Family XIII. Incertae Sedis bacterium
GCCGGCGGGCCCTGCGCCACTGCCGGCAGCTAGCCCAGGCCTGTCACGCCTCACGCCAGCCCTGGGGGCTACCCTTGGGGCGCGTTGGCGCTTGGGCTGCGGCCTTCACTATCTACGGCGGCCGCCTTTTTTGTATATTTTTCGTAAAGCTCAGGCTTGCCTTTCATCCCGTATATCGCCGCCAGTTCCTGCATTGCCTCCACATGCGAGGGCTTCCGCCGCAGGAGCTCTTTAAACATAGACTCCGCCCGGTCCCAGTCCAGTACTTTCTTGTAGGCGGTGCCTAGGTAATAGTACAGCGGCCACCAGTCCTTATACTTGGTTTTCAGGTAGCCTTCCAGCACGGATATGCCTTGTTGATACTTGCCGGAAAGTATATCGTTGCAGCCCTGCTCGATCTTCATCGGCACGGAAAGGCTGCTGGCGCGCTCTTCGATTTCCTTGCGCCTCTCATCGTCGTCAGATATGCCCAGATAGTCTTTCCAGGCCAGATAGGCCTTTCGGTACAGGCCTAGGTTCAGATATGCGTAGCCCAAAAAATAATGGCCCATGGGGAAATCGGGGTGCGCCTCGGTCGTGAGTTCAAAGTATTCAAGGGCTTCGGCTTTGAAATTCGCGACATAGCCCGCCTCGCCGCCTTTGCGGTAGATCTCCCGGCAGGCGATGGCGTAGCCATACAGCGCGTCCCGCGCCCTTGGCGCCACGCATAGCGCAGCCCTGAAGTGCACGCAGGCCTTTTTCATCTCCCCTTCCGCCACGGCCTGGTTGCCCATGGCGATCAGGATGCCCGCCGCCTTGTCTTTCATGCAGGCCCTCAGGAACTTTGCATATACCGGGGAAAAGGGGAAGCGGGGGGATACGCCCATTATCCACGCCATATTCTTGCATAGGTGTGGGATGGACAGGCTCCCTTCCGACTGGAGGCTTCTCGCCTCGGCATCCTCCAGGGGTATGGGGATCCCCCGCATGAAATGCATCCTGTTCCGCTCTATATAGCCCTCTGAAAACTCGTCGAACACGAATCTGTCAATGCCGCCGTCCAGATATGGCCCGATCCGATCCGCCCTTGCCGGCAAATCGTACTTGTCCCGCGGCCTGCCGCCTTCTTTTGAAGCCATCGATACAATCCCTTCCGCTTCCGCCTAAAGCATGCGGAAGCGCTCGTCTTTCAGCCTCCCTGCGTCTTCCCTCGCTGCCTCCAGCTGCCCAAGCATGCGCTCCTTGTCGTACGGCAGCGTCCCGCGCAGCGAGATATAGTTGGACGCATGGTTGCTGCGGAAAACGCAGTCGCGCGCCGTCTCTATGTTCTCAAGCATGAGCCGCGTCTCCTCCACCACCTGCATAGGCGTGAGAAGCTTGAACTTGCCTGAAACTATGTCGTCATACAGGGGCGCGCCCTGCTCCACCATCAGCGTGAGCAGGCCTACATAGGAAGGGCTCATCTCGCTGATCATGGTGCCGCAGCACACCGCGTGCTCTTCCCAGCCGTCCTGGCCGGAAAGCCCCGATATGAATGTCACGGAGGCCGCAAGGCCCGCGTCCTCGATCTTCTGCACGGACTCTATGATCTCCGCCCTTGTGGCGCCCTTTTTCACATTCGCGAGGACCCTGTCGCTGCCCGACTCCGCGCCTATGTATATGATCCCCAGGCCGCTGCCGCGCATGGCCTGCAGCTCCGCCTGGCTCTTCCTCAGCACATCCTGCGGCGAGCCGTATATCCCCACCCTCTCGCATTCCGGGAACATGCCCTTGATCATGTCCAGCATGCGCAGCAGCCTGTCCGTCTTGAGCACGAGCGCGTCGCCGTCCGCGATGAATATGCGCTCCACCCTCCTGTACATGCTCCTACATTCGGCGAAATCCTTCGCCACGTCCTCTTCCTTCCTGATCCGGAACGGCTTGTCCTTGAACATGCCGCAGAATGTGCACCCATTGTGGGCGCACCCAAGCGTCGCCTGGACAATCAGGCTATAGGCCTCGCTCGGCGGCCTGTATACACTGCCGTAGTACTGCATCCCCTCACATCCTCTCTCATCCGCTTAGACACTAACGCACCCATCTAGACGCCCACACATCCGCCTGCGTACCCCCGCGCCTTCCACGCCATCCGGCTCCCGCATGCGCCATCCCGCATCCGTCTGCGCAATCTCGCGTCCTTCCACGCCATCCGGCTTCCGCATGCGCCATCCCGCATCCGTCTGCGCAATCTCGCGCCCTTCTACGCCATCTGGCATCCGCATGCGCCATCCCGCACATCCGCCTGCGGTTTACATCCTCTCAGGCGCCTCTATCCCCAAAAGCCCCAGCCCATTCTTCAGCGTCTGTTTCACCGCAAGCACCAGCGAAAGCTTCGCTGTCTTCTCCGCCTCGTCGTCCGTAAGTATGTGCTCGTCATGGTAGAACTTGTTGAAGGCCTGGGCAATATCGACAATATGCCGCGCCACTATGGACGGCTCGTATTTCTCCCCCGCCTCAAGCACAGCGTCCGGGAAGCGGTATATCAGCTTGGCCAGCCCAAACGCGCTGTCAGACTCTATGTACGACAGGTCCAGCGCCTCCGGGCGCGCCGCTGCGGCCGCCGCCGCTTCGCCGCCCTTACGCACGAGGCTCGACGCCCGCGCGTGGCTGTACTGTATGTATGGCCCCGTCTCGCCTTCAAAATTGAGTATCTTGTCCCATGAGAACACATAGTCCTTGATACGGTTGTTCGAAAGCTCCTGGAATATCACCGCGCCAATGCCGACCTGCCTGGCGGTTTCGTCGATATTGTCGGTATTTACATTTTTTTCTAGAACTATCTCCCTCGTCCTCTCTATCGCCCGCCTCAGCACGTCTTCGAGGAATACGACCCGCCCGGCCCTCGTCGACATCACGCCGTCTTCAAGGCTGACAAGCCCAAAGGGTATGTGCACGCAGTCCTCGGCCCACTCGAAGCCCAGCAGCTCGATGATCTTCAGCCATTGCCGGAAGTGCAGGTTCTGCTGCGATGCCACGATGTACAGGTTCTTATGGAAGCCATAGGCCTCCTTCCGGTACAGGGCGGCCGCGATGTCCCTCGTTATGTAGAGTGTCGAGCCGTCCTTCTTGGTTATGAGCGCCGGCGGCATGCCCCATTCCTCGAGATCCACTATAACGGCGCCGTCCGACTCTTTCAGCAGGCCCTTGTCTTTCAGCAGGCTGATCGCCTTGCCCATCTTGTCCGAATAAAAACTCTCGCCCGCATATGAGTCGAAATCAATGCCCAAGAGGCGATACACGCGGCTGAATTCCTTTATGCTCTCGTCGCGGAACCATTGCCAGAGGGCTGTCTCATCGGCGCTGCCCTGCTCAAGCATGGAGAAGGCCAGGCGCGCCTCGTCCTCAAGGCTGGCGTCCCGCTCTGCCTCGTCGTGGAACTTGGTGTAGTAGGCCAGCAGGGTCTTTATCGGCTCGCGCTCGACATCCTCCTTATTCCCCCACTTCCTGTAAGCCACTATCAGCTTGCCGAACTGGGTGCCATAGTCGCCGAGGTGGTTCACGCGCACCGTGTCATACCCGAGTGCCGCGTAGATATTGTTGATCGCGTTCCCGATCACCGTGCTCCGTATATGCCCTATATGGAAAGGCTTGGCAATGTTAGGGGATGAATATTCGACTATGACCTTCCTGCCCCCGCCAATGCCGGAGCCGCCGAAGCGGCTGCCTTCGCCGATGGCCGCCGCAAGCGCCGTGCGCAGCATGGCCTCCTTCTTGATGAACATATTTACATAGGCGCTCACCGCCTCCGTTTTTTCGAACAGGGCCTCGCCTTCCAGTTTCCCGGCGATCTCCTTCGCTATCAGCGCGGGCGCCTTCTTCAGCGCCTTGGCGAGCCTGAAGCACGGGAACGCATAGTCGCCCATGCTGCTTTCCTGCGGTATTTCGACCATG
Source organism: Eubacteriales Family XIII. Incertae Sedis bacterium (assembly GCA_031255695.1). GTDB lineage: Bacteria > Bacillota > Clostridia > Peptostreptococcales > Anaerovoracaceae > JAISED01. Next base: position 3,910 of record JAIRSA010000005.1, read on the forward strand.
TCCAAAATTTCCGCGCTGTCAAGCCCCTCTACATGCCTCTCCAGCATTTCAGCAATCTGTTTTTTAAAATTCTGCAATGTCGTTTTCCTGTAGCCTTTCTTTTTTCGTCACAGCCTGGGCTTTGCCCGCCAGCGGGGCGGCGCTACGGCGGGAGCCCCTTGCCCTTGGCCGGGCTTCGCCCGCCAGCGGGGCGGCTCTGTGCCGTTAGCCCCTTGCCCTTGTTCTTGGCCGGGTTCCGCCCGCCAGCTGGGCAGCGCTGCAACTTTTTTTACCCTCTTTTGAGCTCGCACACGGTGACGCCGTCGCCGCCTTCATTGTAGGCGCCCCTGCGGAAGCCCTTCACATGCCGATGCCCCTTGAGCATCCTGTGTATGCCTTCCCTGAGCACGCCTTCCCCCCTGCCGTGTATTATGGTTACCTCGCCAAGCCCGGCAATATAGGCGTCGTCGAGGTATTTGTCCACCGCCGCGAGCGCCCCGTCGAGGTTTTCGCCCCTCACGCTTATGCTCGGCATTATGGATTCCGCCTTATGCCTGAACAATGCGCCCTGGCTGGCCTGCCGCGGCCGCCCTGCCGGCTTGGCGCCCTCTATCTTCGTCAGGTCGCCTATGGCGACGCTTATCCTGACGCGGCCTGCCTGCACCTGCACGTCACCCCTGTAATCCGGCGCGCTTATCACTTCCCCCGTCTGCCCCAGGCTGAGCACCTTCACCCTGTCGCCCGGCTTCAGCTCTGCGGGATCGACTGGGTCCCGGTTCAGCGGGGCGCGGGATTTCTCGCGGTATTTTTCGCTGAGCTCCCTGAGCTTCCTGCGCCCGGCGTCGAGCATGCGGCTCTTCTCGGCGGGGTCGGTTATCAGCGTGACATTCCTGAGCTCGCGCTGTATTTCGTCCGAAGCCGCCTTGGTCTCCGCCACCATGGCCCGGGCCTCTTCCCTGGCCGCATTGAGGATCTTGTCCTTTTTCTCCTCGAACTTGGCCCGCTCGCGCTCAAGCTCTTCCTTCTGGCGCTTCATCTGCAGCTTGAGCAGGGCCGCTTCGTCCAGTTCGGCCTCGGCGGCCCTGCGGTCCGACTCTATCGACCGTATGACCGATTCGAACTGTATGTCCGAGGTGCCCATAAGGCCCGCCGCCCTTTTTATTATACCCTCGTCAAGCCCCAGCTTCCCCGATATCTCGAAGGCGTTTGACCGCCCCGGTATGCCGATCTTCAGCCTGAACGTCGGGCTCAGCGTCTCTACATCGAACTCCATGGAGGCGTTTTCCACCCCGTCCGAGGCTATGGCGAATTTCTTGAGTTCCGTATAATGCGTCGTAGCGACCGTCATGGCGCCCAGTGCCTTCAGCCGCTCTATCACGGCGATGCCGAGCGCGGCGCCTTCGGCCGGGTCTGTGCCCGCGCCCAGCTCGTCAAGCAGCGCCAGCGTCATGGCATTGCTGCGGCTGGTGATGTCCACGATATTCTTCATATGCGATGAAAATGTGGACAGGCTCTGCTCTATGCTCTGCTCGTCGCCGATGTCCGCGAACACATGCTCCATCAATGGTATATCCGCGCCTTCGTCCGCCGGTATGTGCAGGCCCGCCTCCGTCATAAGCACCAGCAGGCCCACCGTCTTCAGCGTCACGGTCTTGCCGCCCGTGTTGGGCCCGGTGATTATCAGCGTCCTGTAGCCGCGCCCAAGCTCCAGGCTTATCGGCACGACCCTGTCATGCGGTATAAGCGGGTGCCTGGCGTTCTTTATGCGCAGCCGGCCGTCCGTGTTTATGTTCGCCGCCGACGCCTTCTGCCTGGCGGAGAGCCGGCCCTTGGCGAATATGACGTCGAGCTTCACTAGCACGTCCTGGTTGTTTATGATGTCGTGCCCCGCATCGGCCACCTCGGCCGAGAGCTCTGCGAGTATGCGCTCTACCTCGCGCGCCTCCGCAAGCTCAAGCTCGCGCAGCTCATTGTTCATATTCACTATGGCCTGGGGCTCTATGAAAAACGTGGCCCCTGTCGAAGACTGGTCATGCACCATGCCGGGGAATTTGGCCTTGTGCTCCTGCTTGACGGGGATCACATAACGGCCCTGCCTCATAGTGACTATGCTGTCCTGGAGCAGGGCTTTGTTGGCGGAAGACGTGATGATGCTGTTCAGCTTTGAGCGTATCGACTCGTTCTGTATGCCGATTGCCCGCCTGATGCGCTTCAGCTCAGGGCTGGCGCTGTCGGCCATGTCGCTTTCTGACAGTATGCAGGCCTCGATCCTGGCCTCGATCTCCCTGTGCGGCTCTAGGACGCCCGCAAGGTTCGAGATTATCGGCAGCTCCGGCAGATCGCTCCGCAGGAACTGTGCGGCGCGCCTGGCGACCGAAAGCTGATCGCAGACATCCAGAAGCTGGCGCATGGTCAGCGACCCGCCCTTCCCCGCATATACCACGCTGCCCTTCACGTCTACGACATCCCTTATAGGGGCGCCGCCTTTGCGCATGAGCACCGCCGCCGCTTCCGAAGTCTCCGCAAGCCTCTGGCTTACGATATGCGGGGCAGCGTCCGGCGCCAGGGCGGCGATCTCCGCGCGCGCCAGATCGGACGCCGCCTCATCGCCGAGGAGCTTTCTTATTTTGTCGAATTCGAGTATACGGTATTCCCTATTGCCCATTTGCGCGCCATCACTCGACAAGCTTCTTGTACCTTTCGAGCTCGCTCTTGGTCTGGGTATTGTCCATCTGGAGATCGAAGAAGCTTCTCTCAAGTTCCTTATTCTTATATTCCAGCTCCCGTATCAGTTCGGCGGAATCGTGCCTGCCCTCCTCGTGGGCGTTCAGGCTGGCCGTAAGGCTGTCCAGCTGCTGCTCCATCAGCGCGAGCCGGCCCTCCAGGTCGTCGCGTATCTCCTTCAGGCGCTCCGCCTCATTGATGAGCCCATCATATTTCTTCTGGAGTTCTGACTTGTCGCTGAGGGTCTGCTGCGCTTCTTCTTTGTACTGCAGGAAACTCCGCTTCGCCTCTTCCCACAGCTGGATGTAGTGCTGCGTGTCGTTCTCCATCTGTTCGTTCCGGCCCTTTAGTTCGTCGATCGCATTCCAGCTGCTGAAAAGTTCGTCCGCTATGTTGAGCGCTGCGAGCGCGGCGAGTTCCGAGACAGAGCCGCTCGGAAGGATGCTCGCCATCTGCCTCATCTTCTCGTCCACATGCGCGGCAACCTTCTCAATGTACTCTTGCGTCTTGTCACCGGAAATGGTATACTCCTGCCCGTAAATTTTGACCTTTGCCCTTTCCATAATTGACTCCTTTTTCAATATTGGCGCCGGCGTGCCGCAGGGCGCACCGGCTAACTGTCCCTAAGGGCGGCGCCAAGCCTCTCCGAAAGCGCGGCCAGCGCCCTGTTGTGCTCGGAAGCCGCTTCTTCGTCCGTAAGCGTCCGCTCCGGCGAGCGGTACACCAGATTGAAGGCAACGCTTTTCTTGCCTTCCCCTATCTGCTTGCCCCTGTATACGTCGAACATCTTGACGCTCTCCAATATCCTGCCCCCGCATGATCGTATCACGGCCTCCAGCTCGCCGACTGTGACCCCCTCGTCGACCACAAGGGCCATATCCCTGCCTATCGCCGGGTATTTCGGCAATGGGCGGTAATACCTATCCACATTGGCCCGCGCTATCACGCTTTCCAGATCTATCTCGCCCGCGCAGCACCTCGTGCCAATGCCGTACTTATCGGCCACCTCCGGATGCAGTTCGCCGAACACGCCGACGCGCGTTTCGCCGAGGTATATGCCCGCGCAGCGCCCCGGATGGTATGTGGCCACGCCTGCCTCCGCCCTGTATGCGGCCTCAAGGCCCAGCTTGCGGAGCAGTTCTTCTATGGTGCCTTTCAGGGTGAAGAA
>JAIRSA010000037.1 GCA_031255695.1 Eubacteriales Family XIII. Incertae Sedis bacterium
CCTTTATCCCCCTGCGCCGGAGTGTTGCCGCGCGCCCTGCGACAAGGGCGGCGAACACGGCGAACAGGGCTACGCTTATGTAGTATTGAGCCATATAGCATCCCTCCTATGATGGTTAGGTAACGGTCCTAAGCGGCCCTAAACGGCCAATAACAGTCTATCACGGGCGGCGGGCCGTTTCAATATATTTCGCATTGACATAATAGCCCTTTAATGGTAATATATACCTATGAGAAGGCCGTTATGTTTTGTTTTTTTATTTTTCGCCGCCGGGATAGCGGCGGAGTACATATTCAGGCCCGCGTGGCCAGTATATGCAGCAGGGGGCGCCGCTGCCGCCGCGCTGCTTTGTTTCGCTGTCTACAGGCGCAGGATGGACGGCGTCGTCCTGGGGCAGCCGGCCAGGCTGCTGCCGCTGCTCCTGGCCGCCGCCATCATAGGCGGGGGGCATTGCGGCAATGAGCTTGACAGGCGCGATCCGCTGGAGGGGATGGCTGGCAGGATGGTGGAAGTGTCGGGCACGGTCCTGGCCGCGCAGCAGAGCGGCTACTGCAAGCTGACGCTGAGGGCGGAGAACGGCGGGGCGGGAAGCCCGTTTTGTGGGCAGAAGATACTGGTGACGGCCTACGGCGGCGCCGCCGACCCGAAACTGCTCGTGGGCGCGGAGGTTACAGTAAGAGGCGAAATGTCCCTGCCGCAGGCTGCCAGGAACCCTGGATGCTTCGATTACAGAGCGTATCTGGCCACGCTGAAGATAAGGGTCATATTATCATGCGACGATAATGATATTATGGTAATTCAAATGGGGCGGACACTGGAAGGGCGCTTCCTGAACCGGCTTGCCGTGCTCAAGCATACCCTGATCGAGCGCGTGCAGGAAGTTTCGGGCGAGGCCACTGCGGCAATGCTGGCAGGGATGCTGTTTGGCGACAAGAGCGGCCTGGACGAGGATGTGTACGAGGCCTTCCAGAAGAACGGCACGGCGCATATCCTCAGCGTCAGCGGGATACACGTCGCCATCGTCTACGCTTTCATAATGAAGCTTTTGGGCGGGAGGAAGGGCCCTGCGGCCGCGCTGCTTTCAGCTGCGGGCCTTTTCGCCTATGCGGCGCTGGCCCAGTTCGCGCCGTCCGTGATCCGCGCATCCCTGATGATATTGACGCATATAGTGGCGATGCTGCTGAGGAAGCGCTATGATCTGCTGACCGGTGCCTGCGCCGCCGCTGGCGGGATGCTGGCATTTAACCCGCTGCAGCTTTTCAATATGGGCTTTCAGCTCTCCTTCCTCGCCATTTTCTCGATGGCATTCGCGATACCGTTTCTGGACAGGTACGTCGCGCCGCTCAAGTCCGAAAAGGTGAAGATGGGCAGGGGCAAGCAGGAACTCAGCCTCGACTCGCTGCGGGAGGGCGGTGCGAGGGAGATCGCCAGGAAGCTGCTGCGCGGGGCTGTCCCGCTTGTGGTGATACAGGCGGGCATGGCGCCGTACACGGCCTATGCCTTCAACTATTTCTCTGCGGTGGCTTTCTTCATCAATATACCGGTCATCGCCATTGCAGGCCTGCTCATCCCCATCGGGGTGGCGCTGATGCCGCTGATGTGGCTGGACAGCACGCTTTTCGGACTGGCGTCCTCCGCCGTGGAGTCGCTGGCATGGGCGATGTCCGCGATGAACGAGGTGGGCTATGGGCTGCCTTGGGGGCATATGGTGACGGTGAGCCCGCCGGAGACATGGCTGTTCTTGTATTATGCGGCATTTTTCACATTATCATCGGAAAGCTTCCGGATCTTCTGGCAGCGCAGGGAATGGAAACGGATTTCGGCCGTGGCCCTGGCCATGCTGTGCGGGCTTTTCGCCGTGTGGTGCGCGCCGGGCTCAGGCTGGGACAAAAGCTCCCTGGTGTTCGTGGACGTCGGGCAGGGCGACTGCCTGCATATCAGGACGCCGGGCGGCAGGAACATACTGATAGACAGCGGGGGCAGCGCGAACCGGGCGGTCGGGGAGAAGACGCTCATGCCCTACTTGCTCAAGAACGGCGTGGGCAAGCTGGATCTTGTGCTGATCACCCATCTGCACACAGACCATTTCCAGGGGGCGGTGGAATTGTCGTGGCATATGGGGATAGACAGGCTGGCGGTGTACGAGGGGAACCAACTGCTTGAGGGCGACATACTGGCCAAGACCGCGCTCGAAAAGGGTAATATGCTGTATGTATACGCGGGCGAGCGCGTCATACTTGATGAGGGCGTGCACGCCGACATATTGTTCCCGCCCCGGCGCGGGCAGCGCGAATATGAAAGGATCGTATTGGCGGATGAGGACGAGAACAAGAGCAGCCTCCTGATGAAGCTGGACTATCGCGGGGTTTCCGTGCTGATGACGGGCGATCTGGGTTTTGACGGCGAGGATGCGCTGCTTGCGGCATACAATGGCAATGAGGGCGCGCTTCGGTCCTCCATACTCAAAGTGGGGCACCATGGCAGCCGGTATTCCACAGGCAGCCGCTTCCTGGAGGCAGTGTCGCCGGAACTGGCGGTATTCCAGGTGGGGAAAAACACATTCGGGCACCCGCACCCCTCGGTGATCGAAAAGATCGAGCAGTCAGGGGCCAGGATATACAGGAACGACACATCAGGCGCGATCATGTTCAGCATAGACGAAAACGGTGCATGCAAGGCTAAGACAATGGTGGAAGATGGCTAGGCTGGGCTGGCGTAGGCGGGATGCAGGCACGGGCGGCTTGAATGCGCAGACGGGCCGCAGGCACGGGCGGCTTTAATGCGCAGGCTGGACTGGCGCAAGCGGGCAAATTACCAATTTGGAAACTACATATTATCGAAGGCAATTTTGCCAAAATACTTGCGCTTATCCCATGATTATGCTAAAATTGTCTTTGCGGCTGAACTAATTATTTGTTAGAAAGGGTGGATCAGATGGCAAATATCAAATCCGCAAAGAAGAGGATCGCTGTTATCGCGAAGAAGACGGCAAGGAACAGAAGGGTGAAATCCCATCTGAAGGCAATACTCAAGAACTTCGAGACGGCTCTTGCGGAGAGCGATCTTGATACCGCGAAGGAAAAGCTTGTGCTGGCAGAAAAACGTCTGCGCCAGGCTGCGGCAAAAGGGACCATACATAAAAATGCGGCGTCCAGGAAGGTGTCAAGGATAACAAGGCGGTTCAACAAGGCATATCAGGCTAAGGCCTGAAATCACCCGTCCAAAGGTTTGCGCATAAGTTAAATGCGCGTAAAAAAGATGGCAAGTGTCTCCCATCTTTTTTTATTATCAGCGTATGCGTGTGGGAATATAGCCGGCGCTGCCGCGCCCCGCGCTCGTGGGCGGAAACACAACTGGCGCTGCCGCGCCCCGCG
>JAIRSA010000138.1 GCA_031255695.1 Eubacteriales Family XIII. Incertae Sedis bacterium
TGTGGCTGAGAAGGGCGGCTGCCGTCGCCGCAGTTTTTGCGATTGGACTGACTTCGATTTTGGTGTATAATAATAAGGAATGGCGTGACTCGCTCTTCCTTGGCATGGATTACGGCGCAGACAACCAGGTGATGACTGCGGGCATGGGCGATGCCGCAGCAGAGCTGGGCGATGCCGCAGCAGAGCTGGACGATGCCGCAGCAAGGCTGGACGATGCCGCGCTGGACAATGCCGCAGCGGAGCTGAACGATGCCGCAGCGGGGCTGAACAATGCCGCAGCGGGGCTGGGCGGTGCTGTGGGCGAGGATGCAGGGCCCGGCGGAAGCGCAGGCGCCAGCGATAATGGCGGCGGCAGGCAGGCAACAGGCGGGCCGGAGGCTGCGGCGCGGATAGCGCCCGCGCCTAAATCCGTAGAGCCGGAACCGCCGCAGGCCGATGGCGCCCAAGACGCGGCGGCAGGCGCTGCGGAAACCGGCGCCGTGCAGGACGCGAGGGCTTTAGCTTTAATGGACGAGCTGCTAGAGGCAGCAGATGGATTGACGGCATCTACCAAAGCAGCCTCAATTGAAGCGGGGCCTACGGAAGTGGCGCCCAACGAAGCGGAAGAGGAAATGCCCCAGAGGATATACGCCTCGATGACTGATGGCACAAATGGAGGCTATGATGCCGCAGGGCGGGCGTCGGGCGGGGCTGCCGCAGAGTCTGCGCCGGTCTTGGGCGCCGATGCGCAGCAGGGCGCAGGGGCCGCGCCGGCCTTGGGCGCAGATGCGCAGCAGGCCGCAGAGCCTGCGCCGGCCTTGGGCGCCGACGAGCAGCAGGCCGCAGGGTCCGCGCCGGCCCTGGGCGCCGATACGCAGCAGGGCTTTGGCGCCTCGGAGGATCCGGAGCGCAGGAAGTGCGACGAGCTGGTCAAAGAGAAGCTCAAAGGCTGGGCCTACGACGTGATCTCCATAACTAGGGCAGGGACAGGCTACCGTTACCGCATATATGCCTACAGGGACGGCAGCGGGGCCGAAGTCACCAGCGAAATGGAGCTGGTTTGTGATGGGGGCAGGGCGGAGTTCGCGGCCGTGCGGTTAATCGATGAATTGGAAGAGGTGTGATGGATAACAGGACGATTGTCATAATCGACGGCAACAGCTTGGTAAACCGGGCGTTTTTCGCGATACAGCGCCCCATGATCACAAAGGACGGCGTATATACGCAGGCGATATTCGGCTTCATGAACATGTTCGAAAAGATAATGAAGGACTATTCGCCGGCATATATGGCCGTCGCTTTTGATCGGAAGGCGCCTACCTTCAGGCACATAGAATACAAGGAATACAAGGCGGGGCGGCGCAAGACGCCGGCAGAACTGCTGATGCAGCTGCCGCTCATCAAAGAGATCCTAGACGCATTGAAGGTGAAAATGCTCGAAATCGATGGCTTCGAGGCGGACGACATCATTGGCACGGTGGCCCGGAGCGCTGAGGCAGAGGGGCTCGAACCGCTGATCGTGACAGGCGACAAAGACGCGCTGCAGCTCGCTACGGAGAAGACCCGCATCCTGCTTACCCGCAAAGGGGTTTCCGAATTCGAGATGTATGACAGCCTGGCGATGATGGAAAAATATGGGTTTACGCCAGAGGCCTTCATTGACTACAAAGGGCTGATGGGGGACAAGTCCGACAACATCCCCGGCGTCCCAGGGTTCGGCGAGAAGACCGCACAGAGGCTGATCCAGGAGTTCGGCAGCGTCGAGAACCTGCTGGCCAACCTGGACAAGGTAAGCAAGGAGAAGGAAAGGGCAAAGCTGGAGGAATACGCTGGGCAGGCGCGCATGAGCCGCATGCTGGCGACGATAAATACAGCCGTCCCGATCGATCTGGATTTCAGCACATATAAGGTCGTGGAGGCGGATACGGAAAAGCTCACGGATATCTATCTGCGGCTGGAGTTCCACAGTTTTCTGAAGCGCAGGTGGAAGGGGCCGGGCATGGGCGGGTCAGGAGGGCCGGAGGGGCCCGAAGGCCAGGGCGGCGCCGATGCCGCAGCTGGCGGCAAAGGCGGCGCAGAGGCGCCAGGCGGCGCCCTGGGCGGAACCGGCGCCGGCGCAGTAGGCGGAGGATTGGCTGGCGCCGGGGTTCCGGGCGATGCCGCTCCGGGGGCGCATGCCGCCAAGGGCGGATATGCGAAGAGGCGCCGGGGCGTGCGCACACGTACGGTAGAGGGCGATGCAGGGATGCAGGCGCTTGAAGAGGCGGCCGCGCTCGCAGACTATGCCGTGGTCAAGGTCTTCTCCGATCACAGCCATGTCTCGGCCCCGCAGGCCTATGGCGTGAGCGTGCTCCTGAACGACGAGTGCTTTTACCTGGATCTGGATCGCATCAAAGCGGACGGGGCCCGCGATGGCGCCGTGCCGGATGGCGGGGCGCTCAGGCGGCTTGCCAGCGTGTTCGGGGGCCTGAAAAAGGGACTGGCGGGCCACGGGCTGCAGGCAGACATCTACGCCGCCGCGCCGCTAGGCTTTATGGACGGCGCAAAGATATGCTTCGACACGGCCGTAGGCCAATACCTCCTTGAGCCTACGCGCAAGGACTATGGCATAGGCGGCCTGGTCTTCGAGTACTTCCATGAGGCATTCGAAGAGGCCCCAGAGGCATTGGGGGCGGGCCGGCAGATCGGCATGCTGCAGATGGACACGGACTATGCAGCGTCCGGCGCGGCGTATTGCGCCGCAGTGGACGCATTGGCGCCTGAAATAAGGGGGCGGCTGGAGGATGAGGGCCTTACGGGGCTGCTTGAGGGCGCCGAGCTGCCGCTGATCGCCGCGCTTTCGCGCATGGAGGCCGCAGGCTTTGCTGTCGACAAGGAGGAACTGAGCCGCGTCGGGGCAGGGCTGTCGGAGAGCATCAGCGGCCTGAGCGAGAGGATATACGCGCTTGCGGGCAAGCAGTTCAACATAAACTCGCCGGCCCAGCTTGGGGTCGTCCTATTCGAGGATTTGGGGCTCCCGCCATCCAAGAAGACGAAGACAGGCTACGCGACAGGCGCGGAGATATTGGAAAAGCTGCGCGGCGAGCATGAAATAATAGGGCTGATACTGGAATACCGGATGCTGGCCAAGCTCTCTGGCACATATGTCAGCGGGCTGCTCCCGCTTGTCGGGGACGACGGGAAGATACACGCGCATTTCCAGCAGACCGTCACGGCGACGGGCCGGATCAGCTGCGTCGAGCCCAACCTGCAGAATATCCCGGTCAAGCAGGAGCAGGGGAGGGCGATAAGGAAGGCCTTTGTCCCGCATGGAGAGGGCAATGTGCTGGTCGGAGCGGACTATTCGCAGATCGAGCTGCGCGTGCTCGCGCACCTGTCGGGCGACACCGCGCTGAGCGGCGACTTTACAAGGGGCGCCGACATACACAGGCGCACCGCGTCGCGGGTGTTCGGGCTAGCGGAAGAGGATGTGACGCCGCTCCAGCGCAGCCGGGCCAAGGCCGTCAACTTCGGCGTCATCTACGGCATGAGCGGCTTCGGCCTGTCGGAGGAGCTGGGGATAACACGCAAGGAGGCGGAGCGCTATATAGAGGACTATTTCAAGGCGCATCCGGCCGTGAGGGAGTATATGGACGGGCAGATCGCCGCGTGCCGGGCGAACGGCTATGTCAC
>JAIRSA010000161.1 GCA_031255695.1 Eubacteriales Family XIII. Incertae Sedis bacterium
CAGGCAGGGGACGACGAACTCGCGCCTTTCGGGCAGCCTGATGAAGAAATACTGTGGCGTCAGCCGCGAGGGCGAGGCGATGATGAAGTCGGCCTACGAAAAATTTTCGCTCTCGGCGAGGGGCTACGACAAGATAATAAAGGTCGCGAGGACGATAGCCGACATGTCCGGCAGCGCCGGCATAGAGACGGCGCACCTCGCGGAGGCCATACGCTACAGAAGGAGCGGATGGCAGTAGCAGCGTCGGATGGAAGCGGATGGCAGCGGCGGCAGTAATGGCAGCGGCAGCATCAGCGGCGTCGGATGGAAGCGGATGGAAGCGGCGGCAGCATAGGAAGCGGCAGCGACGGCAGCAGCGTCAGCGTCGCCAGCTGGCAGTAGCGGCGTCGGATGGCAGCAGATGGAGGCGGCAGCAGCAGTGGATGGCAGCGGCAGCGGCAGCAGCGTCAGCGGCGGATGGCATCGGCGGCGGATTGCGGCAGCGGCAGCAGCATAGAGGCACAAGAGGCATAATGGAGACTGAGCATATTACCGGGGCAATGAAGGCCATAGACATGGGCGACAGCGCGTATCCGCCGCTGCTGGCCTGTATAGCGAACCCGCCCAAAAGGCTGTACTGCCGGGGCGACCTGTCCCTGCTGTCCATGCCGGCGGTGGCCGTGGTCGGGGCGCGCAAGGCATCCGAATACGGCAAATGGGCGGCGTACAGCATAGGGAAGGCCATGGCCGAGCATGGGATAGCGGTCGTGAGCGGCATGGCGCACGGCATAGACGCATGGGCGCATAAAGGGGCCCTCGCGGCGGGCGGCAAGACGATTGCGGTCTTCGGATGCGGGGTAGATATATGTTATCCGAAATCCAACGCGAAGCTCATGGGCGAGATCATAGAAAAAGGGCTGGCATTGTCGGAGCTGGCGCCGGGGTGCCACCCGTCCTCCTTCACGTTCCCGATGCGCAACCGGATCATAAGCGGGCTGTCGCTCGCTACTGTCATAGTAGAGGCGGGATTGAAGAGCGGCTCGCTTATAACAGCGGAACGGGCGGCGGAACAGGGCAGGTACGTGTACGCGGTCCCAGGCAACATTGACCGCGCCTCAAGCATAGGCACGAACAAGCTGATACAGGACGGGGCCATGCCCATAGTCTCGCCGGACGACGTGGCGTCGGATCTGGGCTTCGTGAGGGCGGGCGTCATAGAAAAGCGGTATATGTCGCTTGGGGCGGACGAGAAGGCGATCTTCGACATAATACGCTTCACGGGCGAGCTCACCATAGACGAACTGTGCGCGAAGGCGCGCATGGCGCCGCAGGACGTAAGCGGCCTCGTGACCGTCATGGAAATGAAAGGCATACTGGAAACGGCGATGGGCAGGGTTTTCATCGCGAAGTGAAGGCGGCCCGCAGCCGGCAGCCATAAGGTCCCCAAAGCCGCATGGCGCCTGCCTGGCAGCGCCGCATAAACGATGCCATTTAGGGCGTTGCAAGCATTAAAATCAGTATAAATTCTGAAACGAAATAAAATGTAGTTGCAAATTCCCGTTATTAGCAATATAATTTGGAAAGAATAATAATATCGATCCTGGGGCAGGGCGGCGGCATTGCCGTGAAGCATTTTCTGGAACGCGCCGCTGCATGGCACTGCGATCGGTATAAGCAAGGAGACACTGGGAATGAGCAATTCAAAATCACTTGTCATTGTCGAATCCCCTTCGAAGGCGAAGACGATAGGCAAGTTCCTCGGAAGCAAGTACAAGGTCGTGGCATCTGTGGGGCATGTGAGGGATCTGCCGAAAAGCAAATTGGGTATAGACATTGACAACAACTTCGAACCGCACTACATATCGATACGGGGCAAGGGGGATGTCATAAAGGCCATGAAAAAGGAGGCGAAAGCCGCCGACAAAGTCTATCTGGCGACCGACCCTGACAGAGAGGGGGAGGCCATATCGTGGCACATCGCGAAACTTCTTGAGCTTGACGAGAGCATGCCCATACGGATCGTGTTCAACGAGATCACGAAAGACGCCATAAAAAGCGCCGTCAAATCGCCGCGCACCATAGACCAGAACCTTGTCGACGCGCAGCAGGCGAGGCGTGTGCTGGACAGACTGGTGGGCTATCAGATCAGCCCGCTGCTCTGGCGGAAGATCCACAGGGGGCTGAGCGCGGGGCGCGTCCAGTCCGCAGCCCTGAAGATCATATGCGACAGGGAGAATGAGATAAAAAGCTTCGTGCCCAAGGAGTATTGGAATATCTCCGCAGTGCTGGGCAAAGAGGGCGACAAGGGCAAAAAGACCTTTACCGCCAGGCTTACCGAGCATAAGGGCAAGAAGATCCCCGTAAATGACAAGGCCACAGCAGACGCCATTGTAGCGGATCTGGCCGGCGGCAGCTATGTCGTGAGCGCCATAGACAGGAAGGAGCGGCTGAGGCGGCCGTTCGCGCCGTTCACGACCAGCAGCCTACAGCAGGAGGCCTCTGTAAAACTGGGATATTTTACCAAAAAGGTGATGTTCGTGGCGCAGCAGCTCTATGAGGGCGTCGAGATAAAGGGGCGCGGGGCCATCGGGCTTGTCACCTATATCAGGACCGACTCGGTGAGGATTTCGGATGAGGCCGAGAAATCCGCCGTCGCCTATATTGAGTCGCGTTTTTCCAAAGAATACATCGGCAACAACAAATACAGCAACAAGAAGAAGGATGTGCAGGATGCCCATGAGGCCATAAGGCCGACGTATGTGGACCTGCACCCGGACGACATAAAGGAATCGCTCACGAAGGAGCAGTACGCGCTTTACCGGCTGATCTGGAGCCGTTTCGTCGCCTCGCGCATGTCGGCTGCCGTATACGACTCGGAGACGGTGGACATCGCCAACGGCGACTACAGTTTCAGGGCAAACGGCTCGAAGCTGAAATTCGACGGCTTTTTGAAGGTCTACGATTATGTGAAGGGGAGCGACAGCGAAGATCCGGCGGAGGAAAAACAGCTGCCGCATCTTGAGGCCGGGGAGGCGCTCAGCTTCAGGGAGCTGCTGAGCGAGCAGAATTTCACGCAGCCGCCGTCCCGCTTCACGGAGGCCAGCCTCGTCAAGGAGATGGAGGAAAAGAACATCGGCCGCCCCAGCACCTATGTCCCTATATTGGCGACCCTCACCGAGCGCCGGTACGTGACGCGCGAGAAGAAGGTGCTGGCGCCCACGGACCTCGGCTTCCTGGTCACGGATCTCATGTCCACGTATTTCAAGGAGATAGTCGATACCGGCTTCACCGCCGACATGGAGGACAAGCTGGACGACATCGAGGTGAAAAACACCGACTGGAAGGAGATAGTCGGCGGCTTCTACGGCATACTCAAGGACGAGCTCGATGTGGCGGACGAGGCCATAGAGAAGGTGGTCATAGAGGACGAGGTGACCGACGAGGTCTGCGAGCTCTGCGGCAAGCCGATGGTCAAGAAGAACGGGCGGTTCGGGCAGTTCCTCGCATGCTCAGGCTATCCTGAGTGCAAGAACACGAAGCCTATACTCAAGAAGACAGATGTGAAGTGCCCCAAGTGCGGCAAGGATATTGTCGCGAGGAAGAGCAAGAAGGGCTGGGTGTTCTACGGGTGCAGCGGCTACCCGGAATGCAGCCAGATCTATTGGAACAAGCCGGTGGACAGGCAGTGCCCGCAGTGCGGCGCGCTGATGACCGAAAAAAAGGGCAAAACGAACAACTTGGTGTGTTCCAACGCTGAATGCGGGTATAAAGAATAGAAACATGAGGAGGGGAGTGGAGTATGGAGCAATTTCACGCGACTACGATTGTCGCCGTGCGGCGTGGCGAAAACGATGTCTGCATAGGCGGCGACGGGCAGGTCACAATGGGCGAAACGGCTGTAATGAAGCATTTCGCCAAGAAGGTAAGGAAGATCTACAAGAATTCGGTGATCACGGGCTTCGCCGGCTCCGTGTCGGACGCGTTCACGCTGACGGAGAAGTTCGAGAAGAAGCTGGAGGAGCATTCGGGCAACCTGAAGCGCGCGGCGGTGGCGCTGGCGCAGACATGGAGGTCGGACCGCGCGATGCGGCGCCTGGAGGCGCTGATGCTGGCGGCGGACAAGGAGTCCATGCTTTTGATATCAGGCAACGGGGAGGTGATAGAGCCGGACGAGGGCTTTATCGCGATCGGCTCCGGCGGGAATTTCGCCTATGCGGCGGCGAACGCGCTGTACAAGCATACCGACATGGATGCGGAAGAGATCGTCAGGGAGGCCCTGTCGATAGCGGCGTCCATATGCGTCTACACCAACGGCAATATCTCCGTTGAGAAGCTTTAGGCCGCTGTGCGCGCCCGGCTTGCAGCATAAAATTTAAGGGGGACTGTATTATGAATTCAGCGCTCTATTCCATGACACCTAAGGAAATAGTGGGGGAGCTAGACAAGTATATAATCGGCCAGGACCAGGCAAAAAAGTCGGTCGCCATCGCGCTCCGCAACAGGTACAGGCGGAGCCTGCTGCCTGAGGAGATGCGCGAGGAGATCACGCCCAAGAACATACTGATGATGGGGCCGACAGGCGTCGGCAAGACGGAGATCGCCAGAAGGCTCGCGAAGCTGATGGACGCGCCGTTCGTGAAGGTGGAGGCCACGAAGTTCACGGAAGTCGGCTATGTCGGCAGGGACGTGGATTCCATGGTGAGGGATCTCGTGGAAGCGTCCATCCGGGTGACGAAACAGAAGGGCTTGCAGGAGAAATACAATATCGCAGACGGGATCGCCGAAGAGAAGATCATAGAAGCGATAATTCCGGGGAAAAAGAAGATCACCCCGCAGGCGAGCGGGGCGCGCGGGCCTTTCGACTTCATACTCGGCGGCAGCTTTCAGCAGCAGGCGCAGCAGGCCCATCAGCAGGAGCAGAAAAAGGAGGCATTGCCGGAGTCGGACATCGAGCTTGCGCGGGAGCAGGTGCGGCAGCAGCTCAAGGACGGCCTGCTGGAGGAGCAGTTCATCGAGATCGAGGTGAACGAGGCGCCCAAGAACAGCCAGATAGATCTGGGCAATGAAGGCATGAGCATAGCGATCGGCAACATCTTCGGCGAGATGATGCCGCAGAAAAAGAAAAAGAAGAAGGTCAGGGTGAAGGACGCCAGGAAGATACTGCGCGAGCAGGAGGCCCAGAACCTGATCGACATGGACCAGGTGACGTCCGAGGCGCTCGAAAACGCGGAGCAGAACGGCATAATCTTCATCGACGAGATAGACAAGATCGCGTCGGGCGGCGGCTATAGGTCGGGGGCGGACGTCTCGCGCGAAGGCGTGCAGAGGGACATCCTGCCGATAGTGGAGGGCAGCGTCATAAACACGAAGTACGGGCCTGTGAAGACGGACCACATACTGTTTATCGGCGCGGGCGCATTCCATATCGCGAAGCCCACGGATCTGATCCCGGAGCTCCAGGGGCGTTTCCCGATAAGGGTGGAGCTTGAGAACCTCACGAAAGAGGCCTTCATGCAGATACTGACGGTGCCTGAAAACGCTCTGCTCAAGCAGCACAAGATGCTGCTAGAGACGGAAGGCATAAAGGTGACATTCACGGACGATGCGGTGGACGAGATAGCGACCATAGCCACGCTCACGAACGAGCAGACGGAGAACATCGGGGCGCGCCGGCTGCATACGATAATGGAGAAGCTGCTCGAAGACATCTCGTTCAACATCCCGGAGATAAAGGATGAGGAGATCGTCATAGACGGCGCCTATGTGAAGGAGAAGTTCATCGACCGCATACACGCGGACGACATCGATAAATTCATACTGTAAGGCCGGTGCGCGCCTATGCCAAATGGCGCTGGCCGCCGCCTACCCGAACCCATAACCGTGATATGCCGATAAAGGCGTGTCGCGGTTTTTTCATACGGCGCGGCGGGCCTGTCCGCGCCGGCATCCAACACGCCACTCGCCCGCCGGCTGCAACGCCCGCGTGCGCCGTCTGCGCCATCCGCCGACATGCACATACGTGCCGTCCGCGCCTGAGCCAGCGGGGCCATTGGCGGATACGCCGTCCGCGCCTGCACCGGCGGGGCCACTGCCAGATGCGCTATTCGCAATAATTGCAATTGCATAAAAAAAATCAAAAAAGGCAAATTTTTCGAAATATCAAAAAATTTATTTACATATTCTCAAAATGATTTATAATATTAATTGAGGGCAGTTTGGCATTCTTGGTAAAGCAGACCATGAATCGGGGCGTTTTGGCATTGCCGGCCAAACGATCATGAATCGGAGCGTTTCGGCATTCCCATTCAAGGGATTGGCGAAATGGAGTGTTTTTGCATTTCTGGATACAGTTCTGGGAATGAAAGGGTTTGGGAGGAGAGCTATTGGAAAAGAGCATATTGGACAAAGTAAGGAAGATGAACTGGGTTCTCCAGGAGAGCACATCGGGCGCCTTTTCGTTCGACGAACTGTGCGTTATACTGAGCGAGCTGATGGACACGAATGTGTATATCGCCAATAACCGCGGCAAGGTTATCGGCGTGCATTACAAGATACGGTCAGACAGCGCGGCCATACTTGACCCGGAGACGGGCAACGAGAAATTCCCCAGCGAGTACAACGAAGCATTGCTCAAGGTCGTCAAGACGGAGAGCAACCTCACCGCCGAAGAGGCGCTGAAGATATTCAAGTACAATTATGACACCTATGATAAACTCCATACGATAATACCCATCTTTGGCGGGGGCGAGCGGCTGGGGACGCTTATATACACGCGCTACCAGCCGGAATTCAACGATGAGGACCTGATACTCGGCGAATACGGCGCGACTGTGGTCGGGCTGGAAATCAAGAGGCGCGAGACGATAGAGAAGCAGGAGGAGGAGCGCAAGCGTGCGATAGTCCAGATGGCGATCGGCACGCTTTCGTATTCGGAAGTGGAGGCGGTCCGGCACATTTTCGCGGAGCTCGAAGGGAGCGAGGGCCTGCTTGTCGCGAGCAAGATAGCAGACCGTTCGGGGATAACCAGATCGGTCATAGTCAATGCGCTGAGGAAGCTTGAGAGCGCGGGCGTCATCGAATCCCGCTCGCTTGGGATGAAGGGGACCCACATCAGGATACTCAACGGGAAGTTCAGCGAAGAGCTGAAGAAAATGATGGACTAAGTGCCGGATTGCAATGATGGACTAAGTGCCAGATGGCAATGCTGGACTAAGTGCCAGATGGCAATGAGGGGCTAAGTGCCGGATGGCAAGGCAGGGCAGGGATTGATAAGATTCAGCGATAACAATGAGACCGCGTCGGCGCCGGCCATGTGCGCCATACTGGCAGGCGTGGATCTGGGCGGCGATATAGAGCGTTCTATGGAAGAATTGGCGGCATTGGCGGAAGCGGCCGGCGCAGAGGTCGCCGGGGTTATGGTCCAGAGCCGCGAGCGTGCGGACAGGGGCACTTATGTGGGCACGGGCAAGGCGGAGGAGCTGAAAGAGCTGTGCCATAACATGGAGGCCAATATTGTCATATGCAATGACGAGCTTTCCGGCGTGCAGCTCAGGAACCTGGAAGAGATAACAGGCCAGCGCGTGATAGACAGGACGATACTGATCCTGGACATATTCGCGTCGCGCGCCATATCGAAAGAGGGCAAGCTCCAGGTCGAGCTGGCGCAGCTCCAATACAGGCTGCCGCGCCTGACGGGCTTCGGGAAATCCCTTTCGAGGCTGGGCGGCGGCATCGGCACGAGGGGGCCGGGCGAGAAGAAGCTGGAGACGGACCGGCGGCATATCAGCCGGAGGATGGACGACATCAAGCGCGAGATAAAGGAAGCGGGCGCGCACAGGGCGGTCCAGAGGGCGCGCCGGAAGAAGAACGAGATCCCGGTGGCCGCCATTGTCGGGTACACGAATTCGGGCAAGTCGGCCATCATGAACAAGATACTCGCAATGCTTGAGTCGGAGGACAAATCGGTCGCCGAGAAGGACATGCTGTTCGCGACCCTCGACACATTCCAGCGCAGGATAGTGCTGGAAGACAATATGGAGTTCATACTGGTCGATACCGTCGGCTTCGTGAGCAAATTGCCGCACAGTCTGATCAAGGCCTTCAGGGCCACGCTTGAAGAGGTCGTCGAGGCGGACCTGCTGCTGCATGTCGTCGATAGTTCGTACGAGGACTGCGCGTTCCGCATCAATGTCGTTGAGGATGTGCTAGCCGAGCTCGGCGCGGCGGGCAAGGACACGATAATGGCCTACAACAAGATCGACCTTCTGGACGGCGAGGGGCTGGCGCCGGGCGGCAAGCCGGGCGTGGTGGGCATATCGGCGAAGACGGGCGAGAATATGGAAGCGCTGCTTGAGCAGATCAAGGGGAAGCTGTTCGGCGGGCTCAGGGACGTCGAGCTGCTGATACCTTACAGCAGGGGCGACGTAGTCTCGTGGCTGAGCGACCGGACGCCGGTCGTCTCGCGTGAATACGCCGAAGACGGCGTGCTGATCAAAACCCGGCTGAACGAGGCGGATTTCGGCAGGCTGTCAGGATTTGTGGCAAGATGATACTATATTACACGATAGAAGATACGGCTGAGATAGAGCAGGTGATCGAGAGATCGAGGTTCATAGCCTGCGCGGCGCCCGTCGGGTCGCGTGAGGAAGCGGAGGCTTTTTTCGCTGTGCGCCGGGCCGCGCATAAGGCCGCCACCCACAATGTGCCTGCCTTCGTGATCGGCGACAAGGGCCAACTGCAATGGGCGAGCGACGACGGCGAGCCCCAGGGTACATCGGGCGCCCCCATAGTGCAGATGCTTGTGGCTGAAGGCGTGACCAATATAGCGGTCATGGTCACCAGGTATTTCGGCGGGATCAAGCTGGGCACGGGCGGGCTCGTCAGGGCGTACACGGGGGCGGCGCGCGAGGCGCTGCGGAAAGGGCGCGTATGCGGGATGGCCGAGCAGATCAGCCTTGTATACAGGCTGGACTACACATTCCATGGGAAACTGAAGAATATGGCGCAGGGCGGCGCGTTCAGGCTGCAGCGCGAGGAATTCGCCGACAAGGTCGTCGTGGAGCTGGCGACGGAGCCTGAGAATGAGGCCGATGTCGCCGCCATGATCTCCAACCTGACCGCCGGCGCAGGGGAGCTGGTCTCAAGGCGCGAAGGCCTCGCAAAAGTGTGACAGCGGGTACGGAGCGGTCTGCCGCCCTTCACGGCGGCAGCGGGGGCGGCACCGCCTGCCATCATTGGCGGCGGCAGCGGGTACGGAGCGGCCTGCCGCCATTGGCGGCGGCAGCAGGCGCGGTGCGGCCTGCTATCATTGGCGGCGGCAGCAGGCGCGGCGCGGCACGGCCTGTCATCATTGGCGGCGGCAGCGGGTACGGCGCGGCCTGCCGCCCTTCGCGGCCACCTGCGGGGGGCCGGCCATCCGCGAGGCATCTGCGGGATCAGGACGCCAGATCGCGAGATTATTACGATAATTTCATTTTTACCGTTGACAAGGGCGGGTGCATGTGCTAAGATAATATTCGGCTCACGAAAAAACAGCGTACGGCAAGGGGTTTGGTCTTTCATTCCAAGGTAGCTCAATGGTGGAGCACTCGGCTGTTAACCGATAGGCTGTGGGTTCGAGCCCCACCCTTGGAGCCAATTTCAAAACAGGTTTTGCGTAGGCGCTATGGCGGTGACAGCCATGGCAAGCCAGCCAAAGCCGAAGGACGGTCTAAGCCCCATGCCGTCGCAGTGAGTATAAGAGGCAGTGGGCTTCTGCTTCCTAACAATTAGCGCCCGCCATCTAGGCGTCGCGGGCAAGAATTGCTGTCAGGGCGCATAGCTCAGCTGGAAGAGCACCTGCCTTACAAGCAGGGGGTCATAGGTTCGAACCCTATTGCGCCCACCAAAAAATGGCCTGGTAGTTCAGTTGGTTAGAATGCCAGCCTGTCACGCTGGAGGTCGTCGGTTCGAGCCCGATCCAGGTCGCCATTTTTTAAAAAGCAGTACACGCTCAAGCTGGCGTGGCTCAACGGTAGAGCAGCTGATTTGTAATCAGCAGGTTGGGGGTTCGATTCCCTCCGCCAGCTCCAATAAATAAAGGGGCGGAGGGTCTGCCCGGCGCATGCCGCGGCATGTAGGCAGCCCCGTGTAGTGTTTGAATGTTCCGGAGGGATTCCCGAGTGGCCAAAGGGAGCGGACTGTAAATCCGTTAGCTTAGCTTTCGATGGTTCGAATCCATCTCCCTCCACCAATTTATGCGGAAGTGGCTCAGGGGTAGAGCATCGCCTTGCCAAGGCGAGGGTCGCGAGTTCGAATCTCGTCTTCCGCTCCATTTTGCGGATGTAGTTCAATGGTAGAACTTCAGCCTTCCAAGCTGATAGCGTGAGTTCGATTCTCATCATCCGCTCCAAACGGGGGCTCATAGCTCAGTTGGATAGAGCAACGGCCTTCTAAGCCGTGTGTCCGGGGTTCGAATCCCTGTGGGCTCGCCAAACGTAGGCAACGTTGGAGCTACGCTTAAAACGGACAGGGATGCATATTGGGGACCATGATGCGGGAAGCAGGGCTTATTTGGATAGGCAGACGCGTAGGCGCAGATCCCAAGCCGAAAAACGTAAACAACGTTGAAGAGGAGCGGTAGGCAGCCGCTCCTTTATATGTACCGGCAATGTACGGCGATGGCCGGGCCGGAAAAGTTGAATTAATTGACATAAATGGAAGCGAATTATTGAACAAAATACTTGCATGTTCCAAAGGGCTATGCTATAATTAAAGACTGACAGCCCAATAAAACTCCCGCAGCATACCCGTTTTGGAAACATACGCGGCATGCTGGCAGGCATAATGCTGTGGCTAAAACATGGCTAAGATTTGCCGCCCTGCGAGGCGCGATGGTAATTCCATCTTTATAATGGGGTATAGCCAAGCCGGTAAGGCAACGGACTTTGACTCCGTCATGCGTAGGTTCGAGTCCTGCTACCCCAGCCAATTTGACCCATTAGCTCAGTCGGCAGAGCACTTGACTTTT
>JAIRSA010000172.1 GCA_031255695.1 Eubacteriales Family XIII. Incertae Sedis bacterium
TTTTCATCTCCGTCTCACCTCTACTTCACTAATCACGCAGGATAGCGCTGAATTTGCAGGACTCTTCGCACTTCCCGCATTTTATGCACTTTTCCTGATCGATAACGTGTTTCTGCTTCCTCTCGCCCGCTATGGCGCCCACGGGGCAGCGCCTGGAGCACAGGGTGCAGCCTGTGCACGCGTCGGTTATTTCGAACGTGAGCAGGGCTTTGCAGGAGTGAGCCGTGCACTTCTTCTTATATATATGGTCCTCATACTCGTCGCGGAAGTAGCGTATGGTCGTCAGCACCGGGTTGGGCGCCGTCTGCCCTAGCCCGCACATGGAGCCGTCCTTGACCTTCTCGGCCAGCTCGACCAGAAGCTCGATGTCGCCGTCGCGGCCTTCCCCGCGCGTGATCCTTTCAAGGATCTCCAGCATCCTTTTCGTCCCTATGCGGCAATAATTGCACTTGCCGCATGACTCCTTGCGCGTGAAGTCGAGGAAATACCGCGCCATGTCGACCATGCATGTAGTCTCGTCCATGACGATCATGCCGCCCGATCCGACTATGGCGCCGGTCTTGGTGATGTTTTCATAATCCACAGGCGTATCTATGAGCGAGGCCGGTATGCAGCCGCCGGAGGGGCCGCCCATCTGCACGGCCTTGAACTCCTTGTCTTCCTTTATGCCGTCGCCTATCCCGTAGATGACATCCTTCAGCGGAAGCCCCATGGGCACCTCCACCAGGCCGCCCTTCTTGATCTTGCCCGCGAGGGCGAACACCTTGGTGCCCTTGCTCTTGTCCGTGCCCACGGCGCCGAAAGCGGCCCCGCCGTTGCTTATGATCCACGGCACGTTCGCAAAGGACTCTACATTGTTTATATTCGTGGGCTGCTGCCAGAAGCCCTTCTCCGCCGGGAACGGCGGCTTGAGGCGCGGCATGCCGCGTTCGCCTTCGAGCGACGCGATCAGCGCGGTCTCCTCGCCGCACACGAACGCGCCGGCGCCCGCCTTGATCCTGATATCGAAGCTGAACGCCGTGCCGAACAGGTTCTTGCCCAGGAAACCCTTCTCCCGCGCCTGATCGATGGCGATCTCCAGCCTGTGTATGGCCAGCGGGTACTCCGCGCGCACGTAGATGACCCCTTCGTTTGCCCCCATGGCGTAGCCGCCTATCGTCATGCCTTCAAGCAGCGAATGCGGGTCGCCTTCCAGGACAGACCTGTCCATGAAAGCGCCCGGATCCCCCTCATCGGCGTTGCACACCATATACTTGTCCTTGCCCCTGTTCTTGCGGGCCGCGTCCCATTTGAACCATGTCGGGAAGCCGGCGCCCCCGCGCCCTCTCAGCCCAGAAACCTTCATCTCCTCGATGACCCCCTCCGGCGTCATCTCCTTGAGTGCCTTCTCAATCGCCTTATACCCGCCTACCGCTATGTAGGCATCGATGTCCTCAGGGTTTATGACCCCCGCATTCCTCAGGACTATCCGTTTCTGCCCCGAAAGGAACTTCTCGTCCACTTCGGAAATGGCCAAGTCGCTTACAGGCTGCCCGCCCACAAGGTGCTTCTCCACGATCTCCGCCGCCTTTTCAGGCTGCACCTTCACATAACGCGTGATCAGCTGCCCCGCGTCATCGTACACATCGACAATGGGCTCCAGATAGCAGTTGCCTATGCAGCCCGTTTTTTCGACCTTTATGTCCAGCCCCGCTTCGGCTATGAGCTTTTCGAATTCGGCGGACGTTTTCTTCGCGCCTGTCGCGACGCCGCAGCTGCCCTGCCCTACTACAAGCCTCATCCCGCCACCTCCTGTACTGAATCCCTTTTCCTGATATCCGTCAATATCGCTTTTGCTTTTTCTTTGGTCAGGTTGCCGAAGGTCTCCTCCCCGTCGGCATTCCTGATCATCATGACGGGCGCAAGCGAGCAGCACCCTAGGCAGGCCACGTTGTTGAGCGTGAATATGCCGTCGGCCGTGGTCTCCCCGTCGCCGATCTCAAGGAACTCGGTTATCGCCTCCTCGATGCTGTCCGCGCCATTGACATGGCATGCCGTGCCCTTGCAGAGCATTATCAGGTTCTTGCCTATAGGCGCGAGCCTGAACTGGGTATAAAATGTAGCGACGCCATAGATTTTCGCAGGCTTTATCCCTGTATTTTCGGATATGTAGTTGATGGCGTCCATCGACAGATAACCGTAAATATCCTGCGCCTTTTGGAGGATCGTGATGAGGCTTCCCTGGACGCTCCCGTACTTTTCGAGCACGGGCGCAAGGCCGGCGAAGTCAGTCACAGACCCTCTTTGTGAATTGCAGTTTTCACACATAATCACTCCTCCTGACAGTATTTAGATACTCCCCATAAGACATAGGTGCGCCACAGCCTGCGGGCGGCCATGCCGTCAACCTTACACTGTTCTCCGACTAAAAACGTGATATATTTGCGGCTGATTCACCCCCCTGCTTCGTTGCAAAGCCTCACCGAACCTTCGGGTTCGCTTGCGTTTTGCGCACCTATCCCCGTTTGCGTCCTTTGCAAACGGCCGGAAGGTGCCATGCGAGAATTCCCCGGCTTTAGCCTGGTGGAATTTACCGCTGCGCCTTGCAGGACGGCAAATCATCGCACAAATCTTATCTACGTTTCAATCGGAGAACAGTATAATGCCACTGATATAGCGCGGTTGGCTATCTAGCCTTATCTGGCTTTTGCCGTCTTCCTTTTGGCGAATTCGCCTGCCCTGTCCTTGCGCATGTATTCCTCGCCGAACATGAGGTATTCCCTCTCCGCAGACGTGACGTTCCTGTAATTGATCTGCGTGGCTATGTAGAGCACTATGCCGAGCACTACCCATACGAGGACCAGCAGCCACTCTATGCCCGTCAGCGGGGACGGCCCCAGCGGCGTATAGAGGAAGAGGAAGAAGAACGCCACGGCGACAGCCGCCACGCCCACGAACATCCCCGATTTGACCTTGTATGGACGTTCAAGCTCCGGCTCGCTCCGGCGCAGCGCGATGAACGACGCGGCCACCATGAAGTACGCAACGACCGTGCCGAAGGCGCTGGCGTCTATGAACCATACGAGGGCCGATCTGCCAAGCAACGGGGCCAGGCAGGTGAGCAGGCCGACGAGCAGGATCGCCGCGGTCGGCGTCCCGTATTTCGGATGGACCCTGGCGAACACTTCCGGCAGCATCTTGGCCCTGGCCATGGAGAAGAGGACGCGCGTCGCGCCGACGATGAAGCCGTTCCAGCTCGTGAGTATGCCGAGAAGGGCCGCGACTATGATGAGCTTGCCGAAGACGGGGCTGCCCATTACATAGGCAAAGGCGTCCGCCACGGGTATGTCGGTGGCTGCGCGCACGTCTGCCGGCGCGGAGAGGCCGAGGCCCAGTATCATGAGTATATACCAGAGGGCCGCCATGCAGATCGACGCTATCAATATGCCCGCTATCTTCTTGAGCGGTATCTTCATCTCTTCCGCTGCCTGCGGCACCACGTCGAAGCCGACAAACATGGCCGGCACCACGAGGAGCACAGCGGCAATGCCCTTGACACCGGTGAATACCGGCGCCGTGTTGGCGATGTCGCCCTGGGTCGCGCTCCCGAACACCAGTATGAGGCCGCCGAGGATGAGGGCGCCCGTGGCGCAGGTCTGGAATATGGTGGCGGATTTTATGCCGATGAAGTTGAGGATGGTAAGCAATATGGCCATGCCGACACCCACCGCCAGCCACGGGAGGTATACCTCAAAACCCGCTACAGTCCATAAATACCCGACCTTAGGAAGGGGGATCGCGTAGTTGATGGCTGTGGCGAACGATGGACCTTCAAAGGCCGCGACGCCGATATAGGCGAAGGTTATCATCCACCCTGTGATATAAGAGCAGTTATAGCCAAGGCCGCGGTACGAAAAGACGAGCTCGCCGCCGGCCAATGGCAGCGCGGGCGTCAGCTCCGCATATGTCAGCCCAACGAAGATACAGAGGACGGCGCCGATTATGAAGGCTATAACGGCGCCCCCAACCCCAGCGTCGGCCACCCAGCCGCCGGCCAGTATGACCCAGCCCCAGCCGATGATGGTGCCGAATGCAAGCGCAAGCACATCCAGGCTGCCCATGGTACGTTTAAGTGATTGCCTTTCAATATTTCCCATATTATTGCACCTTTCCCTTCTGTAATAACAAATTAATAATAACAATTACCAACAGTAGGATAAATACGGTGAATCCCGCCTGTGCCCAGGCATGAAAGCACATGTCGCGGCGCCATGCGCGCTGCCGGCCCTTATGCTGCCGGACACCATGCCGGCATGAAGCGGGCCGCGTAGGCAAAGCGCCTCCGCCTATGCCCCTTGGCGCCAAACGTCAGCGCCATATCCGTCATCACCTCCTTCAATGCAGGGGCATACCTATATTTCATGAAAGCTTATGCTGTGCTTATACTGTTCTCCGATTAAAAACGTGACATCTTTGCGGCTGATTCGCCCCCCTGCGTCGTTGCAAAGCCTCGCCGAACCTTCGGGTTCGCCTACGTTTTGCGCCTAGCAGGACGGCAAATCATCGCGCAAATCTTATCTACGTTCTAATCGGAGAACAGTATTAACCAGTGCTTGTAGCTGCCTTGCAAGTAAATATGCATACTTGGCTAAAGCAAAAATCGTACCATTCCGAAAATATTGAAATTCCACAATTTTGCGAAAATTCCAGCTGCGCCTCTCCGCGCTTCATTAAGTCAAATGGCTTTATCCTGGCGAAAACCGCCTATAATTCCAGAACTTCATTGGCAAGTCAATTTGGTTCGTTTAATTCAAGTCTACTTGCCGAGAGGGCCAAATGCGCCTCACGGGCGTTATTTACTTACTGGATCGGTAATATATTTTTTTATCTTGCGATAGGCATTCGCCTGGCTGGTGCCCAAAATCCTTGCGATTTCGTAGGAACTGTGCCCGCTTTCCGAGGCCAGGGCGAAGAGCTGGCGCTCTGTCTCGTACAGCGCATCCTGCAGCGGGATTATGTCGCTGACCGTCACGGCGCCGCCGCGCGCGCCCCGCAGGCCACGCCCTTCCTGGAACCCGCGCCCTTCATGCAGCCCGTGCGCCACCTGCAGGCCGGCCGCCGCCATGCTGCCGTGCACCCCCGCGACGCCCTTTTCGCCAAAGCCCAGGTCCCCCTTGCCGATCTCGCTGTCGAACAGGATGACCATGCGCTCCACAAAGTACTCCAGCTGCCTGACATTGCCCGGCCACTCCCATCTGCACATCGCGTCTATGGCAGGGTCGGAGAAAAAGGCCTGCTTCCCGTGCTTCAGGTTGAAAAGCCGCAGGAAATGGTCGATCAGCATCGGTATGTCGCCCGTGCGCTCCCGCAGTGGCACAATGTGTATGGGGAACAGGTTCAGGCGGTAATACAGGTCGGCGCGGAAGCTGCCGTCGGCCATCCTGTCATTCAGGGAATGGTTCGTCGCGGCAATGATCCTTACGTCCACGTCTATCTCCGTGAAGCCGCCGATCCGCGTCACACGCTTGTCCTGTAGGACTTTCAGCAGTTTCGCCTGCAATGGCAGCGCCAAGTCGCCGATTTCGTCCAGAAGCATCGAGCCGCCGTGGGCGATCTCCAGGAGCCCCGGCTTGCCGCCCGCCTTCGCGCCTGTGAAGGCCCCGGACTCATAGCCGAAAAACTCCGATTCGAAGAGCATTTCGGGGATGCTGTTGCAGTTCACCTCGACCATGCTCTTGCCTGACCGCGCACTCTTGGCGTGTATATATCTGGCCAGCAGGCTCTTCCCCGTCCCGGACTCCCCGGTGATCAGCACGGTGCAGTCCGTCTGGGCGGCCTTTTCGGCCATCTCCACCACCGCCTGCATCTGGCCTCCGAAACAGATGATCTTGTCGTCGTCGCGCACCACTGTGCGGGCGAACGCCTTCCCGCGCGCCTTTTCCACGTAATGTTTCAGCTGTTCGTATTCTTCCACGCTCTTGGCGTTTGTCACTATCATTTCGAGCGCGCCCTGCTCGGTGAATATCGGCACGCCCGTCACTATCCACTCCGTGACGCGGCCGAACCTGTTGACGACCTCCTGCATTATCGTGAGGCTCTTGCCCTCACGGATGATCATCGGGGTCAGCGCGGGCCTAATATGCCCCTGCTTTTCAAGCTCTTCCGCCCGCTTGTTCAGATATTTCGCCCCTTCCAGCGCGGCCGGCCTGTCGAAGGCCTTGTTGGCGAAAATAGCGATGCCCTTGCCATCGGCGACAAAAATGCTGTCGGCTGAGAATTTCAGTATTTTCAGCATCTTTGCATTTGCGTCGGCGATCGCGTCGATCAGCTTGCGCAGCTCCTCTGCGGTATTGTATGCCGGCAGGCGGAAAATCCAGTTCCCTGTGTAGTCTTCGCCGCCTAGCGGCTCTATCTGCCTCGCCGTTTCCGCGAGCCGCCTGGACACATCGTCCAGAAGCGCCCTCACGGCGATATGTTTCCTTACGAAGCCGGATGGCGCGTCCTTGCCATCGGATATCAGCAATATGCTGTTGTGCTCGAAGTCCCTCAGATCCAGGACATCGTCCCCCTTGCGCGACTGTATGACACCTATGGACGCGGCCCGCAATGCGTCGACCACATCCTTGGCGTGCGCCGCAGCGGCGCGGATCAGCGAGCGCGCTGTAAGGAAGCCGCTTATCTCCCCATTGGCGCCGCGCACCCACAGTACGCCGCAATCATCGTTCAGGCTCGCAAATGCCGCAACGGCCGCGTCCAGCGTATCCGCCTCGTCCAGTATCGTCGCGCCGTACAGCGGTTCGGCAATTTCCTTATATCTCATGTTCCATACCTGTTTTCGTTTCCCGCACGCTGCCCTCTGCCCCGCCCAAGAACTGCTGTCTTAAATCATACCATATAAGGCGAGATAATTCTACTGTGTTTTGCGTTTTTGCGCAATGCGGATTAATTTTTCGCGGCGATCCATATGGCCGGCCTACGTCAGCGGCGGCCTGCAAGCCTCAAACGATCAGGCGGCGGCATTTTCTGCCAGATTGGCGGATTATGTTAACCAATGTTTGCCTGCAAACGATTGTTTTTACACAGGCTGGAAATGGCTTAATAATATCGTCCTAAAGGGATTTTCCACAAGCACGGGCAGGCGGCGGCGCAAGGTTATCCAAGGGTGCCTGTGGATTACTTCCCGCAGACTACCCGTTGGTTTTTCAGGGTTTTCTCCGATCGCAGCGGCGGTTTCGGCTTTTTTTGTCCACAGGCCCGCAATAATTATATCCACGTATGTTCATGCCATTTATGGGTTATGCTGCCATGGGTGCCCGGAGGCGCAGGCCCCGCAGGGGGGCGCCTGACATTACCAATATGATCCCTTGGACACCTGGAATTGCCCGAAGCGGGCCGGCCGATCCATCGTCCCGGCCACCACCTTGCCCTCTGCAAAAAAAGAATACTGTTCTCCGATTAGAACGCAGATAAGATTTGCGTGATGATTTGCCGCCCTGCCCTCCGATCGAAAAAAGGCCGCCTGTGGCGGCGGCCTTCAATACTGCTATTTGTTCTTGAAATCTGCCGGGCGCTTCTCCAGGAAGGCCTGCATCCCTTCTACGCGGTCGTCCGAGGCGAAAGCGCCCGCAAATGCCTCCGCTTCAAAGGCCACAGCGCTGTCGAGATCCAGCGACACACCCTTGTTTATGGCCAGTTTCGCCATCTTCACCGCGATCGGCGCTTTGGACGCGATCGTTTTCGCCAGCTTCTCCGCCTCGGCGAGCAACTGTTCAGGCGGCAATACCTTCTCCACCAGGCCGATCCGCAGCGCCTCGTCCGCCCGCAGCGTCTCCGCGCTCATGATCAGATATTTCGCCATGCCCTTGCCTACAAGGCGCGGCAGGCGCTGTGTGCCACCGAAGCCCGGTATTATGCCGAGATTCACCTCCGGCTGCCCGAACAGGGCCTTCTCGGAAGCAAGCCGTATGTCACAGGCCATGGCCAGCTCGCAGCCGCCGCCCAGGGCGTAGCCGTTCACCGCCGCTATCACGGGCTTGTCGGTGTTCTCGATGAGCGCCATGACCCTCTGCCCCTTTATTATCAGGTCACGCCCCTCGGCTGCGGCAAGCGTCCTCATGTGGGCGATGTCGGCGCCGGCCACGAAGGCCTTGCCCGTGCCCGTCAGTATGGCCGCCCTGATCGCATCGGCGCTGCCGATATATGCGAAAACGTCGGCAAGCTCGTCCAGGACATCCCCGTTCAGCGCATTCATGGCATCCGGTCTATTGATGGTCACAAAACCTATGCCGTCCCTCTCTTCGAATAAGATCGTCTTGTAGTCTCTCATTGTCCCCTCCATTGCAGCCGTTCAGCCGCCACAAAATCCATATGGAAATAACTTGTCTATTCTATTTGCTGCCCCAGCCGCCTCCAGCTCTTCCCCGCGCGCAAGGCCATGCGCAGGCCGCATGTGCGCCGCAGCGTCCGGCCAGCCGCTTCGGCCGGCGCCATTCAGCCTTCCTCTTTCTCCCTCGCGCGGGCCGCAAGGAACTCGCAGAGGTCATTGGCCGCCGTGCTCTTGGCATATGGCTCTATGGTCTTTCTCAGATCTTCCAGCCGCCCCTGGTGCCTCAGCAGCGAAAACACCGCCTCTTCGAGCGGGAATGATTTCGTCGCGTAGAGGGCTATGCCGTTGTTGAGCATGAACTCGGCATTGCGTATCTCATGCCCCGGTATGGGGTTGACCATGATCATGGGCAGCCCTTTCGCGAGCGCCTCTGAGGACGTGATCCCCCCAGGCTTGGTGATTATGCAGTCCGCCGCGTCCATCATCAGATCCACATTGGTGACGTAGCCGTAGACATCCATCCGCTTGCGGAATTTCATGCGCTGGACGCGCCGATACATCTCGGCGTTGTTGCCGCACACCGCTATTATCTGCATGTCGAACGGAAGCGCGTCGATCTTGCTGAGGGAAACGTCGATCTTGCCGTAGCCCATGCTGCCGCTCATGACGAGTATGGTCGTCTTTTCGGGCTCCAGACCAAGCCGCCGCCTGGCCAGCCCCTTCTCCACACGCCCCGCGAACTGCGGCCGTATAGGGATGCCGAAGGGAAGGATCTTCTTGATGTCGAGCCCCTTTTTCATCATCTGGAATTCCAGGAGCTCGTTGGGCGTCACATAATAGTCGAGCCCGCCCGTCTCCTCCCAGAGCGGGTGCACCGTGAAATCCGTGACTATGCCTGCCGTCACGGCGTCCGTCCATGCGTGGCTCTTCATCTCGCTTGCCAATATAGCCGAAAGGACGTGGGTGCAGACTATGATATCCGGCGCGTTCTGCTGGATATGCTTCTTCAGATCCCACGCTAGATATGTGTTTGTCATCTTGGAAACCGAGAATTTCTTGGATGGCGAATTCTTCTTCACCATCGCGTTGTACACCGTGGCCGCCAGCTGCGGCGCATGCGCGGTGGACAGCAGGTATCCCTTCGACACGAGGCTTGACAGTTTCGGGTCAATGTACTCGTAGGCGTCGACTGTCACGCAATGCACGCCAAGCCTCTCAAAAGCGTCTGCCACGGCGACCCCCGTGGCATGATGTCCCTGCCCTGTTGAAATGCTGAGTATTAATGCGTTCATTAAGCCCCCCGCCGCTTTGCGCGGCACGACATATACAAGGCCCACCCATATGCAAGGGCGGCTACCGCCGGGATGGGTTCTTCCGGCTACACCATTAATTGTATGTTTTCTGCCTATTCTTGTCAAGCGCATTTAGGATTTGCTGCATCTGGTATTTGCCGGCGCGACGGCAGCGCGACACGCCGCTGCGGCCCGCAGACGGGCCGCCTCGCCTCCACGTCACACGCTCCAGCTGCTGTCCGAACACTGCCGCACGCCCGCGGGCGGGACCCCGGCGCCATTATCAGCCCATTATCGCGCCGTCATGCGGCGGCGCACAATTCTCTTGCCTACACAGCGCCCGGCTGTTATACTGATACTGGACAGCGGTCTGGAAATCTACAGCGCAAAGGAGGGGTACATGCCTAAAAAAATTGAAATGAAAACGCCCATCGTCGAGATGGACGGGGACGAAATGACACGCATCATATGGAAATGGGTCAAGGAACTGCTTATATTGCCATATGTGGATCTCAAAACCGAATATTT